>JBKGZE010000366.1:0-3203 GCA_046545735.1 Gemmatimonadota bacterium
GGAGGAGGAGGAGGACCAAGCCGTGCGCGCAGCGCCGGGAATCAACGGCGGCAACGCCGGCGCGGGCGTCGCCTACCACCCGGGCACCGGCGTCGCGTTCGTCGGCGGGGTCCACCAGCCCACGGTCTACCTCCCCGATCCGGAGCCGTACTCCCCGGGGCAGCTCTGGATCGGTGGGACCGCCCGCTTCCCCCCCGACGACGAGCAGTGGGGAACGGTCTCCGCCGTCGACCTCGGCACCGGCGAGATCCGCTGGCACGTCCGCACGCACGCACCCGTCCACTCCGACCTCCTGGCCACCGCCGGCGACCTCGTGTTCGTCGGCCAGGGGAGCGGATCTCTCGACGCCTTCGACAGCCGGACCGGCCAACTCCTCTGGCAGTTCCACACCGCCGCCGGCGTGCACGGCGGCCCCGTGACCTACGACGTCGCCGGGATCCAGTACGTGGTGTCGCCCGCCGGCGGCAGCTTCCACTTCGACACGCCCGCCGGCGACGACCTGATCGCGTTCGCCCTGGCGTCCCAGCGGCCGGCCGTAACCGTAAACGACTATCCCACACCGGGTTACGACAGGACCGGACCCGCTGACCCCGCCGACCGGCGCGTCCGGCAGGTACCGGTGCACACCGACACCGCCGCCGTTGACTCGCCCCCGGCCGATCGGTAACTTCCGGCCCTCGTTGGAGTACCCGTGCAAACGCACGGGCCGTCTGTCTCTGGTTCGTACATCATGGCAAAACACCCGACTTCCCGCCGCGTTCACCGGGAGGATCACGGCCCCGACGACGCCTTCGTGTCCGCCGTCAAGCGCGCCTACACCTGGGTCCAGGAACACAGCCGCGCCGTGACCATCGGCTTCGTGGTCGTGGCCGTGGTGGTCGTGGGCTTCATCTGGTACTCGTCTCAGCAGCAGCAGATGGAAGCGCAGGCCGCGGCCCGGTTCAACCAGGTCCAGCAGAGCCTCGCCGCCGGCAACACCGAGCTCGCGATCCGCGACCTCCAGTCCTACCTGGATCGATTCGGCGGAACCCAGACCGCCGACCAGGCCAGACTGATGCTGGCGAGTCTCCTCATCCAGGAGGAACAGCCCGCGGACGCCGTCGACGCCCTCGGAGGCCTCCCGAAGGACCTAGACAATCCGTTCGGCCTCGCCGCCGCACGCCTCCTCGCCGCCACCCAGGAAGAGATGGGGCAGGTCGACGAGGCCGTCCGCACCTACGAGCGGATCGCCGACCAGGCACGCTTCTCCTATCAGCGACGCGAGGCCCTGGCCGATGCCGCCCGCGTACACCTCCACAACGGCCAGCCCGAACGCGCAGCCGCCCTCTACCAGGAGATCCTCGCGTCCTTCGACGACGATGAGCCCGAGCGCGGCTACTACACCATGTGGCTCGCCGAGGCCCGCGCCCGGGCTGAGCAGGGCACCGCGGCCCCCGCCGCGACCCCGGCGCCCCCATCCGCTACGAGCCCCGACTCGGACGCCGACACCGCCGGCTGACAACCCCCGCGGCAGCCCGATCCGCCTCACGCCGCTGTCCGCACCACCGCGCTCCAGGGAAGGCCGGCCCCTCACCGGGGCCGGCCTTTCGGCAGCCTCACAGCTCCGGACCCCCGGTCCCCGGCCCCCAGCCCTAGTTCGCATAATATACATTATGTAAACTTGGGCGGCGTGATCCGACGGTCAGGACTCGCGATCGGCCCGCCCCACTCCGGCCAGCGCGGCGATGGCCGACATGAGCGCCTCCCTGGTCTCGTCCAACGCCGCCTCCCGGTCGGCCCGGCGATCGAGCTGCGGGAATCGCAGCGGCTCGCCGAACCGGATCCGGACCCGTCCCCGACGCAGCCTGCTCCACCGGGGCCAGACGTCGTAGGCGCCGGAGATGCCGCACGGAATCACGGGGACTCCGGCTTTCAGGACGAGGCGGATGGTCCCGAGGCGAGGCGGCTGGAGCCGTCCGTCCCAGGTGCGCTCACCTTCGATGTAGATCCCCACGCCATCGCCGCGTCGCAGGTGCTTCAGGACGATCCGGACCGCCTGGGGGTCGATCTCGAAGCGGCGAACCGGGAACGACTTGAGCCGTTTCAGCAGCGGTCCGATCACGGGGTTCGAGAACTCCGTGCTCTTCGCCATGGTGTACATGGGCCTCCGGACCACGGCCTGGACGAGAACGGGGTCAAGGTAGCTCTGGTGGTTGGAAATGAGCAGGAACGGCCCGTCGCCCGGGATGTGCTCGAGGCCGGTCACGTCCAGGCGCCCGACGAGAGGCCAGAGAGCGCGGACGAGGCGCTGTGCGACGCCGTAAACGCTCATCGGGTGACGATCCGGGGCTGGAACTCGCGGATCACTCCCCTGCCCGTCCGACCGTAGAAATCCCGAAGCGCCGCGCGGAGGAGCTGCTCCCACAGGTACACGGAATCATCGAGGAACCGGAACGCCACCAGCGGCACCTGCCGCCGCTTGACCTGGAGACTGCTCGAGCTGGCCTGGACCGCCGTAAGCTCCTGGAGGGGCCAGTCCCCCGCGATCGATGCCGGGACCCCGCTGTTCGGCTCCAGGGCCACGACCAGCCGGTCCCGGTGCAGGCGGAGCTCCCCGGCCAGCTCATCGCCGAAGACCTCCACGAGGTTGAGATAGCCGTGCTCACCGAAGACCCGCGCCTCGCTGGTCACGGGACGCGCCGTGACCCGGGCGGCGCGCACGGGTCCGTCCCGCGCGCCCTGGACCAGCGAGGCCGGTTCGGGGAGCCGGTCGACCCATTCCCGGGCCAGGCGCCGGGTCTCCGTCCCGTCGGGTGCCACGGCCCGGATCCTCGCCCCTTCCACGCGCTGGAAGCGGGTGCCGCAGGCGGTACAGCGCGCCTCGTCGTCGCGCGTGAGCCCCCGGTCCCTGCCGCAAACGGGGCACGCCCAGAGGAGATCGGCGACTGCCATGGGACTACAACCGCCCGAAGAGATCGGCGAAGCGGAGGACCCATACGCGCCAGACGGCCTCCCAGATGATCTTCTTCGACATCTTCGACTCGCCCAGGTCGCGGTCGGCGAACACGATGGGAATCTCCCCCAGGACGAACCCCTTCCGCCAGGCGCGGAGGCTCATCTCGATCTGGAAGGCATACCCCTCGGAGCCGACGCGGTCGAGGTAGATCGCCTCGAGGACCTTGCGTCGAAAGCACTTGACGCCGCCCGTGGCATCCGAGACGGGG
>JBKGZE010000367.1:0-3203 GCA_046545735.1 Gemmatimonadota bacterium
GATCGTGGGCGCACCTGGGCCTCCATCCCGTCGGGCAGCGCCAGGGCGAGGCCGGTCGCCACGAGGTGGCGTGCGCCCGGCTCGAGTGTGAGCGCCGGCCCCGCGTTGCGCAGGTCGACGGCCGCGGAGCCCGTCGTAGCGTACCCGGGGAGCGTCCACTCCGCTGGATAGTTCGGGAGTCGCCGGACCAGGACCGTGGCCCGATCAGCCACGGTCCCGATCCTCCGCCCCGTTTCCGGCGTCGCGCCTCAGAGCACGTCCTCCACCGGCGTGTACGGCAGGTCGAAAGCCTCCGCCACGCCCGGATACGTCACCTTCCCGTTCACCACGTTCAGGCCGAGGGCGAGCGCCCGGTCGTCCTGGCACGCCTTCTTCCAGCCCTTGTTCGCCAGCGTCACGGCGTAAGGCAGGGTGGCGTTGGTCAACGCGAGCGTGGAAGTGCGCGCCACGCCGCCCGGCATGTTCGCCACGGCGTAGTGGATCACGCCGTCGATGGTGTAGATCGGGTCCTCGTGGGTGGTGGGCTTGATGGTCTCGACGCACCCGCCCTGGTCGACGGCCACGTCCACGATCACCGCGCCGTCCCTCATGAGCTTGAGGTCCTCACGCTGCACCAGGTTCGGCGCCTTCGCGCCCGGCAGCAGCACGGCGCCCACCACCAGGTCCGCCCGCTGGATCCAGCTCAGGATGTTGTGGCGATTCGAGTAGATCATCTGGCAATTGGCCGGCATGACCTCCGAGAGGTAGCGGAGCCGGTTCAGCGAGACGTCCAGAATGATCACGTTCGCGCCCATCCCCGCCGCCATGCGCGCCGCGTTCGACCCCACGATCCCGCCGCCCAGTACAACCACGGTGGCCGGCTCGACGCCCGGCACGCCGCCCAGCAGAACGCCACGGCCGCCGTAGAACTTCTCCAGGTACTTCGCGCCCTCCTGCGTCGCCATCCGACCGGCCACCTCGCTCATGGGCGTGAGCAGCGGGAGCTCGCCCGTCGGCAGCTGGACCGTCTCGTACGCGTTCGCGATGGCACCGGAATCCATCACCGCCCGCGTCAGCGCCTCCGACGCGGCGAAGTGGAAGTAGGTGAAGATCAACTGGTCCTGGCGCATCCGCGGCCACTCCGGCTCGATCGGCTCCTTCACCTTCATGATCATCTCGGCCCGCTCCCACACCTCGTCGGCGGTCTCGATGAGGGTGGCGCCTGTGGACTCGTACGCGTCGTCGGTGAACCCGGCCCCCTCGCCGGCCGTCTTCTCGATCAGAACCGTATGACCCGCGCGAACCAGCGCCTCCGAGCCCGCCGGCACCAGCGCAATCCGGTTTTCGTTCGTCTTGATCTCCTTCGGGACCCCGATGATCATGTCTCGCTCCTGTTCAATGGGCCGGGCCGAGCCGGACCGTGAGCCACCGCTCCGGATCCATGAACTCGGCCCCGACCTCCGCTGTGTCTCCCCTCGTGACTGCCTCGATGCGCGCCACCAGATCGTCGACGCTGCGCTGTGGCTCCTCGTAGAGCTCCTGCAGCGCCAGACGGTGCACGCGGCCGCCAGGCGTTTCCAGCCCCAGGACCACCTGGCCCCTCAGCTGGCCCTTCGCATCCTCCAGCTCGTCGGCGGTCAGCCCTTCCTCCGCGACCCGGTCCAGCTCCTCCCGGATGACCGCCACCGCTCGCTCGGCCCACTCCGGGCGCGTGCCCACGTACACGCCGACCGCGCCGGTCGCGCGGTAGAAGGACTGGAACGTGTAGACGGAATAGGCAAGCCCCAACTCCTCGCGCACTCGTTGGAACAGGCGCGAGCTCATCCCGCCGCCCAGCGCCGTCGACACCAGCCCGACGGCGAATCGTCGCGGGTCACGGTGCGAGATCGCCCGCCCGCCGCTCACGATGTGCGTCTGGGCACCCGGCCGCTCGACCCTGCGTTCCTCCGGCACCACCGGAGGGACCGCGGGCAAGGTAGCGTGCGAGGTGGATTCCGGCACCCCCTCGAACAGGCGCGCGGCCGCCGCCACCGCCGCGTCGTGCTCCACCGCCCCCGCCGCCGCGACCACCAGGTTGCCGCGGGTGTACCGCTCCCGGTGGATCCGCTGGAGGTCACGGGCGCTCATGCCCGCCACCGTCTCACGGGTTCCGAGGATGCTGTGACCGTACGGGTGGCCCGGCCAGAGGGCCTGGCCGTGGAGCTCGAAGACCAGGTCGTCCGGCGTGTCCTCGACGGTCGAGATCTCCTCGAGCACCACCTCCCGCTCGAGCCGCAGGTCCGCGCAATCGAGGCGAGGCGCCGTGATCAGGTCGGCCAGGACGTCGAGGCCGAGGTCCAGGTGCTCGCCCAGCACCCGCGCCTGGAAACTCGTATGCTCGCGCGAGGTGTACGCGTCCAGAGATCCGCCGAGCCGCTCCACCGCCACGGCGATGTCGCGGGCCGAACGCCGGGCGGTCCCCTTGAAGACCATGTGCTCGAGCATGTGGGCCGCGCCCAGCTCGCCGGGCGCTTCGTGCGCCGAGCCGTACCGGACCCAAACGCCGACGGAGGCCGAGCGCGAACCTGACACCGTCTGGGTCAGGACGCTCAGGCCTCCGTCGAGTTCCGTCCGGTCGATGCGGTCGTCGCTCAACCGACGCCCCGCACTAGCCCTCCTGCTCCTCGGCCAGGGCGGCCTTCCGCGACAGGCGCAGCCGGCCCTTTTCGTCGATGGCCAGCAGCTTCACCCGCGTCACTTCGCCTTCCTTCAGCACGTCCTCGGTGTTCTCCGTGCGCTGCTCCTGGAGCTCCGAGATGTGGCACAGCCCCTCGGTCCCCGGAAGGATCTCGACGAACGCGCCGAACGACGTGGTGGTCTTCACCACACCCTCGTAGATCCGACCGACCTCCGGCTCTTCGGTGATCGCTTCCACCATCTCCCGGGCACGCTCGCCACCCTCGCCGCCGGGGCTCGAGATCATGACCGTGCCGTCATCCTCGATGTCGATCTTCGCGCCCGTCTCCTCCTGGATCCCGCGGATCGTCTTCCCCTTCGGGCCGATCACGTCTCCGATCTTCTCCGGGTTGATCCGGATCGTGATGATCCGGGGCGCGTACTCGCTCAGCTCCGTCCGGGGCGCCGAGATCGCCGCTTCCATGTTGTCCAGGATCTTCATCCGCGCGGCACGGGCCCGCGTCAGCGCCTCCTTCATGATCGCGACCGTGAGCCCCTCGATCTTGATG
>JBKGZE010000368.1:0-3202 GCA_046545735.1 Gemmatimonadota bacterium
CCACGTCGACTCCGACCGACAACCGTCGACCGTGAACCGTAGCCCCTACCACGTCGACTCCGACCGACAACCGTCGACCGTGAACCGTAGCCCCTACCACGTCTTCCGTATACCTTCCGGCGCCATGACGAAACCCCTGGTCCACATCTACGCCGACGAGTCCTGTCTCGGGAACCGGCGAGACCGCCAGACGCCCGGCGGCGCGGCGGGGCTGGTCGAATTCTGGAAGGACGCCGGCTGGATCCGCCGCGACTACTGGACCAGCGAGCCCGGCACGACCAACAACCGCATGGCGATCCGCAGCGCCATCGAAGGGTTGAGCGGGCTGAAGCAGCCTTGCCGGGTGATCTTCACCTCTGATTCCCAGTACCTGGTGCGGGCGATGCGGGAATGGATCGCCGCCTGGGTCCGCCGGAACTGGATACGAAAGACCGGCCCCGTAGAGAACGCGGAGCTCTGGCAGCGTCTGCTCCCCGTTGCCGCCCGCCACGAAGTGGACTGGCGCTGGGTCCGCGGCCACGCCGGCCACCCCCAAAACGAGTACGCCGACCACCTCGCCGTGCGCGCGGCCAGAGAGCAGAGCCGTTCGGCCGGCCTCGTCGAGTCCGGCTTCACCGAGTGGCTGGAGGAGCAGCGGGAGAAGTACGAGAAGTACTTCGACTTCTACGAGTTCCGGCCCCCCGAGGACGACGGATTCGACCCGGTCCCCACCCCCTTCGGCTGACCCCCCACCCCCCTCGGCTGACTTCACACGGACGGCACCCGTCCGGCGCCCCGCTCCACACCTCTCCCTCACCGCTCCCTGGTCTGCATGTTGCACCATGAGGCTTTGCGACAGGCAGCGAATCGAGCAGGAGAGCCCGGCATGACCGACCAGCCGAAGAAGACGGGCAGCGCCAACACGCCCTCGACCGAAGCGGCCAGGACGGCCGACACCCACCCCGCATCCGAGGCCACCGCCTCCGGTCGCCATGGCGGTCCTCCCGGGACCATCGCCTCGGGCGACCAGGAGGGGCCGGGACAGGAGGGGACAGCCCGCGATCCGTCCATCACCATGGCCGCCCAGGACGCATACTGGCGCCGCAGCTTCGCGGAGCGCGCCTACGTGGACGAGGAGAAGGGCTACGAGCACTACCGGCCCGCCTACCGTTACGGCTGGGAAGCCCGTGCCGAGCACGGTGAGAAGGAGTTCCTGGCCGTCGAAGAGGATCTGCGGAAGAAGTGGGACGCGGAAGCCGCCGGCCTCAGTTGGCGCCACGCCCGACCGGCGGTCCGCGAGGCGTACGAGCGCGCTCCCGCGACCGAGGCGTCCTTCAAGGGGAACCCGCTGGCCTGAACATCCTCAGTCGGACCGCGGGGGCGCCCCCCCGCCTCGCGGACGGTCCGCTCCGCCAGTCGGGACCCCGGTCCGAAGGCTGGCGGGCGAGACAGTTCGGTCGAACACCTGGGCGATGGCGGAGACCACCGCCGCCTCGACCCCGGCCATCGGGACCTCCCGTCCCAGGAGCCGGCTCATGGAGGTCACGCCGTGCTCACGGATCCCGCACGGCACGATCGTGCCGAAGAAGTCCAGGTCCGTGTTCACGTTCAGCGCGAAGCCGTGTGAGGTGATCCAGCCGCTGGAGACCCTGACGCCGATCGCCGCCACCTTCTCCTCGCCCACCCAGGCGCCGCTCATGCCCGGCTTTCGTCCCCCCTGGATCCCGTAGCGGCCGAGCACCCGGATCAGCGCCGCCTCGAGGTCCCGGACGTACCGGTGGAGATCCTTCCGGTCCGGCTTCAGGTCGAGGATCGGGTAGCCGACCAGCTGCCCGGGCCCGTGATACGTCACGTCGCCGCCCCGACCCGTCTCGTACAGGTCGATGCCCATGAGCCGCCGCTCCGCCGCGTCCAGAAGCACGTGAGTCGAGTCGGACGAGCTGCCGAGGGTGATCACGTGCGGGTGTTCCAGCAGGAGCAGAACGTCCCCGGTCTCGCCCACCCGGCGGGCCCGGACCAGCTCCTCCTGCAGCGCCTGCGCCTCCCCGTACGGCACGAGGCCGAGGCGCCGGACCTCCAGCCGCCGCGCCCCGGCCTCCCGTTCCGTCATGGTCCCTTCCCTCCGATCGATGGCGGCACCCGGGCGGGCCGCTATGCGACCTCCTCCGGGAAGGTTTCCAGGATCTCCTTGAGCCGCGCCAGGAACCGCGCCGCATCCGCGCCATCGACGATCCGGTGATCGTAGCCGAGGCTGAACATGCTCATGAGCCGGATCGCGATCGTGTCGGCGCCGTCCACCTCCATGACAACCGGCCGCTTCTCGATGCTGCCCAGCCCCAGGATCGCGGCGGTCCCCTCGGGGATGATCGGGGTACCGGCGAACGTGCCGAAGATGCCGGGGTTGGTGATCGAGAACGTGGCGCCCTGGATCTCGTCGGGCTTGAGCTGCCGGCCCCGGGCCCGTCCGGCCAGGTCGATGATCCGCTTCGAGAGACCGACGAGGGTGAGGTCGTCGGCGTCCCGGATCACCGGCACGATCAGCCCCGGATCCAGATCCACCGCGATGCCGAGATTGATGTTCCCGCGGAAGAGCAGGTTCTCGCCGGAGACCGTGCCGTTCACCTGCGGGTACTCCTGCAGCGCCTTGGCCACACCCCAGGCCACGAACGCGGTGTAGCTGACCTTGTTCCCCTGCTCCGCCCACTTGGCCTTGTTCGCCTTCCGGATCCGGTCGATCCGGGTGAAATCGATCTCGATGAAGGAGTGGACATGGGGCGCCACACGCTTGGCGAGCACCATGTGGTCGGCCGTGAGCTTCCGGATCCGGTCCATCGGCTCCACCCGGTCGCTCTCCCGCACCGGCCACTCGGGGTGCTGTACCTCGCCGTAGAACCGGCGCCACAGCTCGTCCGGCTCCATCGCGCCGGCAGTGGGCGCCTTCTCCGGCGGCCGGGCGGAGGGCTTCTCGGGCCTGGCCGCCTCCGCCGGTCCCGCCGGCTTCGCCGCCTTCGCGGGCTCCGCCTCTCGCCGCTCGATATGGTCCAGGATGTCCTGCTTGGTCACTCGACCGGCCCGCCCCGACCCTTCCACTTCGGCCAGGTCGACGTTGTGCTCGGCCGCGATCCGGCGGACCACCGGGGTGGACCGGCGACGCAGCCGCTCGTCCGCGGTCTCCTCACCCGCCGCCGCCTGGGTCGGCTCGGCCGCCTCGGCCGGCTCGGCC
>JBKGZE010000369.1:0-3196 GCA_046545735.1 Gemmatimonadota bacterium
CCCGATCTCAGGTGCCGGCCTCCGGGTCGGCGCCGGCCTCGGACGTCTCCGGCTCCGCGCGCTGCGGCGCCTGCCAGTCCTCGTTGCCGCGGACGTAGGTCTCGAACCAGCGGAGCTCCTCGACGAGGCGGGTCCGGTGGTGGCGCGGCTCCTGGATGCCGTGCCCTTCGCGGGGGAAGAGGATGAAGCGGTTGGGAACGTCGAAGTGTCGGAGCGCCACGTGGAAGTTCATCGACTGCCCCGGCGTGTCGACGGTGTCCTCCTCGCCGTGGAAGAGTATGGTGGGCGTCTCCACCTGGTCGACGTGGGTATACGCGCTGCGGTCGAGCCAGAGGGCGCGGTTCGTCCATGGGTCGCCGCCCAGGTACCAGAGGCTGACGTCATAGTTGAAGCCGACGCCGAACTCGCTTGGCCAGTCGCTGACCATGGCGCCGAGGGAGGCGGCGGCGAAGCGGTCGGTCCGGGTGATGGTCCAGCCGCCGAGGATGCCACCGTAGCTCCACCCTTTCACGGCCAGGGAGTCCGGGTGGGCGACGCCGCGCTCGATCATGGCGTCCACGCCGGTCATGAGGTCCTGGTAGTCGCCACCGCCGATGTCCTCCATGTTGCCGCGGAGGAGCTCATCGCCGTAGCCGGTGGAGCCGCGGACGTTGGGCTGGAGGATGGCGTAGCCCTGCGCGGCGAGGACCTGGGCGTCGGCGTCGAAGCCGCGGGTGAAGACGCCCGCGGGCCCGCCGTGGATCTCGAGGACGAACGCCCCCGGTGTGGTCCGGCCTTCCGGCGGGAGCCAGAGGAGCCCCTCGATGTCGAGCCCGTCGCTGGAGGCCCAGCGGACGACCTCTGGCTCGGCCAGCGCCAGCGCGCGGACCTCGGCGTTCACGTCCGTGATGGCCGTCCGCTCCATGCCGCGGTGGTAGCGGGCGGTGTACACTTCGACGGGGGAGGTGGGCGCGTCGAAGGTGAACGCCACGCGCTCGTGGTCCTCGGACCAGCTCGCGCCGCCCACGCCGCCGATCCAGTCGCTCATCCGCCGGTGCTGCCCCGTCCGCAGGTCGAGGCGGTAGAAGCCCGTGACGGTGCGGTCGAGGGCGATGAAGTCGTAGTAGCGGCCGTCGGGGGTGAAGCGGCCGCCGCGAACGTCGAGCGTGGACTCGGGCATGAGCTGCTCGACGCCGCCCGACGCGATGTCCATCAGGTACAGGTTGCCCTGATCGAGCTCCCACGTCTCGAGGTCCGGCGCGCGGAAGAGGAGCCGGCCGTCGGGGTGCCAGGCCAGCGACGTCTCGGGCGCCTCGTTGTCCGTCAGCACCCGGACCTCGTTCCCCTCCACGTCCACCAGCGCGATCTCGGACCGGTAGCCGTCGTTCCGGTGGTTCTCGGTCCGGAAGGTGAACGCCACCCGGTCGCCGTGGGGGGAGACGGCGAAGTCGCCGATCAGCCGGTCCACGTCGTCGGTGAGGATCGGGCGCGACTCGGCGTCATCGAAGTCGACGGGGACCCACCAGAGGCTCGAGTAGCTGCCGCGCTGCTGCCCGTTCGGGCCCTCGTTCACGAAGATGCCGTCGTAGCCCTTCTTCCGGGCCTCCTTCTCCTCCTTCGGCAGCGTGTCGCTCGCGGTGAACACCAGGCGACGGCTGTCCGGCGACCACTCGAAGCTCCGCACGCTCGTCGGGTGCTTCGACAGCTGCCGGGCCTCGCCCCCGTCCGTCCGGATCAGCCAGAGCTGACGGCCGTCGCCGTTGTCCTCGCCGTCCTCGTCGGCGCTGCGCAGGAACGCGATCCAGCGGCCGTCCGGCGACCAGCGCGCGCCGCCGTCGCCCTCCTCGGAGGTGAACGGCCGGGCGTCACCGCCGTCGAAGTCGGCGATCCACAGGCGGGTGTCGCGCTCGTTGTCGTCCCAGTCGAGCTCGGTGACGGTGTAGAGCACCCTGCGGCCGTCCGGGCTCAGCTCCACGCCCCCCACCCGCGTCATGTCGATGGCGTGGTCCACGGTGAAGCCGGTCTCCAGGGGCGCCCCGACCTGGGCCTGGAGCGGCAGGGCGCCGAAGCTTGCTGCGAGGACAAGGACAAACGCTGCGTTGCGCATCTTCATCTCCGGTTTGGCGGTTGGCGGCGTAAGATAGTACGTGTCGGCGGCGCTCGCAGCGCGGGGCAGGCTGGCGGAGCGGGGTTCCGACCGCGTGGGGGGGCGCTCGCGGGGGCGGCGGGGTGCCGGTCGGGTCGGCGGGGGCTTCGAGGGGTGCGCTGTAAGGTGGGGCGGGCGTTCGCGGCGTCGAAGAACGTCCCCGGACGGCGTCGTGGGATCGGGCGCGTGTCCCCGCTGAATCCCGCCGCGCGCTGGATCCCGCCGCGGACGCGGCCCCGCTATTCGACCGCCGCGGACGCGGCCCCGCTATTCGACCGCCGCGGACGCGGCCCTGCTATTCTCGCTTCCGGACCCGGTCGGCCAGGTTGGCGCAGCAGCCGCAGGTGACCTTGAACGTCGCGCCCATGACCAGCAGGCCGACGAGGCCGGCCACCACGCTGAGGGCGATCGGGGCGATGCCGCCCACGTACAGCGCGATCACCGCCATGGCGATCCAGTCGGCGAGTACCGAGCCCCCCAGGCACGCAGGGATCGCGAAGAGGGCGCCCTTGCCGACCTGCCGCCAGCCTTCCTTCAGGGTCACCCCGTCGTCGCGCCCCACCAGGGCGACGGCGGCGCTCACCAGCAGCCCGACCACGGCGCCCACCAGGAACAGGGCGATGCTCGTCAGGATCAGCGCGTTCGCGTTCATCCGCCCGGCCAGCGTCATGGCCGCCACGATATAGCCGCCCAGGAGGAGCCCCGTGCTGACCGTGCCGCCCACCACCAGCTTCCCCGCGCTTCCGATCCCGAATCGCCCGCCGCCCTCGTTCGCCGTGCTCTCCGCTCTCGCCTGCATCTTCCCCTCCGTCGCTGCCCGGCGGCCCGAGCGGGCCGCTTTCGCCCCTGTACAAGGGCACGTTGAGTGCCACCCGTCAACTATTGCCCGGGACCCCCTGGGCCGCAACGGGTTGCGGAGGAATTTCCCGCTGGCTCGACCGCGCACATCGTCGCGTTTCGCGCGGTTTCGCGCGGCGTAGGTGCGCGGTTCCGCGCGGATCGATCGTGGTGGCGGGGTGGCGGGTGGCTGGTGGCTGGTGGCTCGTGGCTCGTGGCTCGTGGCTCGTGGCT
>JBKGZE010000370.1:0-3192 GCA_046545735.1 Gemmatimonadota bacterium
CTGCTGTCGCAGGACGACCCCGCCGACGTGCTGAACCACGCGGACTACATCGGCTACGACCTGCGCCCGGCGATCCGGTCCGGTCGGCTGGTGCTGGTCCAGTTCCGCATGGACTTCCTGCGCCGGTACTCGCGGCTGATGGACCCGGACCTGGTCTACGAAGAGCTGCGCGAGATGCTGGGCGAGGAGGGGCGGGACCCGGAGCGGCTGGTGATCGACTCGGCCGCGCCGTTCCTCGAGGGCGGGCACGTGTCGAACGACCTGATCGACGGGCTGGGCGAGTTCCTGGCTCTCGGGGCGAGCACCACGTACGTGACGCTGCCGGGCGAGCTGCGGGAGGGAACGCAGCGCCGGCTGTACGACCGGGTGGTGAGCTCCGCGGCGGGGGTGTTCCACATCGAGCGGTCCAGGGGCGCGCGCCGGGAGTTCAGCCTCTCGAAGCTGCGGCAGAAGGCGCATCACACGGACCCGTTCTCCTTCGAGATCCGGCCGGGCGCGGGCATCGTGGACCAGCTGCCGAGCTGGGAGCGGGAGGTGCTGCCGCCGGCCGTCCGGCGCCGGGTCCTCGTGCTGGACGAGCAGGGGCTGGTCCCCGCCTCGTTCCTGAGCACCCTCGGCGCGAGCTTCGACGTGGCCACGTTCCGCAGCCTCGAGTCGGGCTTCAGCGAAGTGGCGGCGGGGCGGTACGGCGCGCTGATCCTCGGCCTCGACCCGTTCAACCCGAACCTGACGCTGGACCTGGCCTACTCCCTCCGCAAGGCGGGGAACGGCGCGCCGATCCTGTTCGTCGCCCCGCCGAAGGGGCTGCGGAGCAGCACGCGGGCCCGTGCGCTGCGGGCCGGCGGGGACGATTTCATCCTGGCGGACGCCTCGCCGGTGGAGGTGCTGGAGCGGATCGACAGCGCGTCCGGCCGTGGGCACCGCCGCCCCGGCGCGCCGGGGCTGACGCCGGCGCCGCTGCAGCCCACGGACGAGGCCGGTACGCCGCGGCCGATGACGGGTGAGGAGCTGCGCGAGGCGCTGTCGCGCGTCCTGCAGCAGCCCACGCCGCCGCTGTTCGCGGTCGTGCTGCTGGAGCCGGCCTCCGGGTTCGACCGGGCCTGGGAGCTCCTGCGCGACCAGGTGCGGATCGAGGACGGCGACCTCGTGGCCGCCCTCGACGACCGGACCCTGGCCGTCTACCTGGCTCACGTGGACCCGGGGACCGCGGCCGAGCTGCGCGACCGGCTCGCGCAGGCGCACCAGGGACCCGTGGAGCTGCTGCGGTTCCCCGAGGACCGGGAGGCGCTCGAGGACCGCCTCGGCCTGATGGGCACCGGCCCGTCCGCCCGTGCGCTCCGCTGACGCGCCGTACCATGGCCTATCCGAGAGGTCGTGAGCGCGGCCGCCTCTACTCGGCGCTGCTGACCGTCTTCATCGCGCTGGTGGTGGCGATGGCCGGGTCGGCGCTGTACGTCTCGGCCGGAGGCGAGCTGTTCGGCTGGAGCGGCGGGGTCTTCGGCATCGACGCGCCCCGCGACTCCACAACACGGGTGCTGGAGCGGGCCCGCGAGGCCGCCGGGGCCGGGCGCTACGGCGAGGCCCTCGCCGCCTACGACACGGCCCTCGCCTGGGCGCCGAGCCCGGCGCTCGCCCGCGAGCGGGCGAAGGTCCTCGCCTGGGCCGAGCGCTACGGCGAGGCGGCCGATGCCCTGGCCGCGATCGGGGACGAGGCCGACGTCGAGACGATGCTCGAACGGGCCCGGCTGCTCTGGTGGGCCGATCGCCCACGCGAGGCCGATTCCCTGCTGAGCCTCGTCCTGGCGCGCCACCCCGACGCCGCGGAGGCGCGGGAGCTCCAGGACCTGGTCCGCCCATCCGTGGAGCCGGCCCTGGACGTGGCGACCCGCTGGGTCCAGGAGCGCCCCGGCGACCCCTTCTCCCGGCTCTGGCTGGCCCGGGTCCTGGTGCGGGAGGGGCGCCAGGCGGAAGCGCTGGCGCACTACCGGGCCGCCCTGGGCCGCGCGGGGACCGCCGAGCCCGAGGTGCTGCTCGAGGCCGCGGGCGTGGCCGTCGGGGTGGACTCGCTCCGCTTCGCGGGCGAGGTGCTGGCCCGCTACCTCAACGACGTCGACCCCGGCGACCTCGAGACCCGGCTGCGGCTCGCCCGGGCGTACTCCTGGAGCGGGCGGTACGACGCGGCGGAAGCGGAGTACCGCCGCGTGCTGGCGGCGCGGCCCGACCCGGCCGTGCGCCTGGAGCTGGCCCGCATGCTGGCGAGCGCGGGCCGGCACGAGAGCGCCATCGGCGAGCTCCGCCAGGTCCTCGCCGCCGCGCCTTCGGCCGACGTCCGCCGCGACCTCGTCCGGTCCCTCGCCGCGGCGGGGCGCTACGACCGGGCGCTCGGCGAGCTCGCGCCGCTCCTCGAGGAGCGCCAGCAGGAGCGCGACCTGCTCGAGCGGGCCCGGATCCTGGCGCTGGCCGAGCGCTACGGCGAGGCCGCCGACGTGCTCGCGGCCGTGATCGAGGGACGCCCCGCGGACGCCGGGATCCGGCTCCGCCGCGCCCGCTACCTGTGGTGGGCGGGTCGGCTGGAGGCGGCGGATGCCGCGCTCACCGACCTGCTCCGGCTCCGGCCGGGGGCGGCCGAGGTCGAGGCGCTGCGCGAGGAGATCCGGCTCGGGATCGACCCGTCGATCGGGCTCGCCCGGGAGTGGCTGGCCCTCGACGACACGCCCCGCAATCGCCGCCGTCTGGCCGAAGCGCTGCTGAAGGCGGAGCGGTACGCCGAGGCGCTCGAGCATTACCGGGTGTACCTGGCGGCGAAGCCGGAGCCGGCGCCGGAGCTGTTCCGGACGGTCTCGGAGGTCGCCGAGGCGGCCGACTCCCTGCGCCTCGCGGCCACCCTCCTGGAGCGCCACCTCGAGGCCGCGCCCGGGGCGGAGCCCGACGCCCTGCTCCGCCTCGCCCGCCTGCACGCCTGGTCGGACCGGCCGGAGCGGGCCGTCGACGCCTTCGGCCGCTACCTCGAGCTGCGGCCGGCGGACCGGGAGGCCCGCTTCGAGCTGGCCCGGCAGCTGGCATGGCAGGACACGAGCCGCTGGCCCGCCGCCACGGCCGAGCTGGAACGGGTGCTCCGGGCGGACTCCGCCCACGCCCCGGCGCTCAAGCTGCTCGGCGACCTGGCCCGCTGGCGCGGCGACGCGGACGCGG
>JBKGZE010000371.1:0-3181 GCA_046545735.1 Gemmatimonadota bacterium
CGGTCGCAGCGCGTCCGGGCCGGCGCGGAGGACGAGCGAGGAACCGGCGGTGGTCAGGATCATGCTCCGGGTCACGTGGGAACGTTCAGAGAAGGATGGGGCGCGCGAGCCGGCGCGTCGAGGCGGCGGGCGGGCTGGACGGCCCGTGGCGCGCGGGAGCGGGCGGGCTGGACGGCCCGGCGGCCGGAGGGTAGACTCCCGTTCCGAGCCCTCGCGTCTTCGATCCGGAAGGAGCCCCGCGTGCCCGAGACCACCGTCGTCGCAACGTTCTCGTACCGCCACGAGGCGGAGATGGCCCGGGGGTACCTGGACGACGCAGGCATTCCGGTGGTGATGGTGGCGGGGGACGCCGCCGGGATCGAGCTGGGGTTCGCCGCGCCCAACCGGGCCCGGCTCGCGGTTCGGGCGGAGGACGTGGAGCGGGCCCGGCAGCTGCTGGCGGACGCGGGCTTCGAGGAGAACCTGGTCTAGCGGCGGCCCCGCGGCAGCCGGGTCAGGGGATGCTCTCGCTGTCGACGACCTCGACCCCCGCCCGCTCCAGGTCCGTTCGGACCCGCTCGTCGGATCCGGGATCCACGGGGCGGGTGAGATCCCACAGGAAGACGGTGCGGAACCCTGCGGCGGCCGCGTCCTCGGCGCTCCATTTCACGCAGTAGTCGCGGGCGAGGCCGCAGAGCACCACGGTCCGGACGCCCCGCTCTTCCAGGTAGCCCGCCAGCCCCGTCGGGGGCCGCTCGCCGGCCGGGTTCCAGTTGTTTCGGAACCCGCTGTAGGAGTCCGTCGCCCCGTCCGTTCCCTTGCGGATGATGGCGGAGACCCGCTCCCACGGGACGTCCGGGTGGAGTGCCGCGCCCGCCGTCCCCTGGACGCAGTGGTCCGGCCAGAGCGTCTGGTCGTGGCCGTGCAGCTGGATCACGTCCAGCGGCTCTCGACCCGCGTGGCTGCTGGCGAACGACACGTGCCCCGGCGGGTGCCAGTCCTGCGTGGCCACGTACAGGCCGAAGGGGTCCCGCTCCACCAGCTCCCGGACCGGCTCCAGGATCCTGTGGCCGTCCGCCACGGCCAGCGCGCCGCCGGGGAGGAAATCGGGCTGGATGTCCACCAGCAGGAGCGCCGTGGCGCCCGGATCGAGCTCGATCTTCGCGTTCATGACCGGACCTCCCGGGCGACGTCCTCCAGCACGCGCGAGTGGACCTCGAGCGCCCGGTCGTCGTAGAGCACGAACCGGATCCTGCGGACCGACTTCAGCTCGGCGGCGCGGCCGGCCACCGTTCGGAGCGCGATCCGGGCGGCGGGCTCCGCGGGGTAGCCGAACGCGCCGGTGGAGATCGCCGGAAACGCGATGGACCGGACGTCGTTCTCTTCGGCGCGCAGGAGCGCTTCGCGGTAGCAGGACTCCAGCAGCTCGTCCGCCGACTCGTCCCTCCCGTACACCGGCCCGAGACAGTGGATGACGTAGTCGTTGGGCAGCCGGTGTCCCGAGGTGATCACCGCTTCGCCCGGCCGGATCGGCGCCAGGGGACGACCCTCCTCGGCCAGGCCGGGACCGGCGGCCCTGTGCAGCGCGCCGGCCACGCCGCCCCCGGTCCGCAGCTCGGCGTTCGCGGCGTTCACCACCGCGTCGAATCCCTCCTGTCGCGCGATGTCGTCGACCACCAGCTCGATCGTGACTTCGCCTGCCTTCAGCTCGTTCATGGCTCCTCCCACGGGACGGTCTCCGAGGGCAACGGGTATCCCCGGGCGCGGCGGAGGGCAAGCGCGTTCCCGACTCCGGGGCCCGGCGCGCGGCCGTCCCCGGGTGCAATCGGCATACCCGGCCCGTCCGGCGGGCCGTCGAGGGTCGGCGGAGCGCGGTCCCGGGAACGGGTGTTGCACCGGCGGGCCACGACAAGGACCATAAGGGAGCACGTACTGGACGGTTGAACCAGAGAGGCATGCATGGCGTGGACGGGTGGTCCGCTGGGAACGCAGGATCTGGTGGATGCGCTGGAGGGCGGGGAGCTCCAGCTCGTGGACGTGCGCCCCATCGACGCGTACAACGGCTGGCGTCTCCGGGATGAGCCCCGGGGCGGACATGTCCCGGGAGCACGGGCGCTGCCGTTCAAGTGGAGCGGCTATCTCGACTGGATCGAGATCGTCCGCTCGAAAGGCATCGTGCCGGAGAGGCCGGCGGTGGTGTACGGGTACGATGCGGACGACGCCGATACGGTGGCCCGCCTGTTCAGCGACGCCGGCTACCCCGATGTGGGCGTCTACCACGGCTTTCTGGAGGAGTGGAGCCGCGCCCCCGGCCTTCCGCTGAACCGGCTCCCCCGGTACCGGCACCTCGTGCCCGCCGGCTGGCTGAGGCGGCTGACCACCGAGGGCCGAGCGGCCGAGCACGACGGTGGGCCGGTCGTCGTCTGTCACGCCCATTATCGGAACCCGTCGGACTACGAGCGGGGGCACATCCCCGGCGCGCTGGGGCTGGACACCAACACGCTCGAGTCGCCGGAGACCTGGAACCGGCGAGCGCCCGACGAGGTCCGCGAGACGCTGCTGTCGCTGGGGATCACGGCGGACACCACCGTGGTCCTGTATGGTCGGTTCGCCTTCCCGGTCAACGACGATCCGTTCCCCGGAAGCAGCGCCGGGCAGCTGGCGGCGTTCCGGTGCGCGTTCATCATGCTCTGGGCCGGTGTGAAGGACGTGCGGGTGCTGAACGGCGGGATGCAGTCGTGGCTCGACGCGGGGTACGAGACGAGCACGACGCCGGCGGAGCCCGCTCCCGTGACGGACTTCGGGGTCGAGGTCCCCGCGGCGCCGGAGCTGGCGGTGGACGTCCCCGAAGCGCGTCGGATCCTGGCGGCGGAGGACGCGAACCTGGTGAGCGTCCGGAGCTGGCCCGAGTACATCGGCGAGGTGAGCGGCTACAACTACATCGAGAAGAAGGGGCGGATCCCCGGCTCGGTTTTCGGCAACTGCGGCAGCGACGCCTACCACATGGAGAACTACCGGAACCTGGACCACACCACCCGCGAGTTCGGCGAGATCGACCGGGAGTGGCGCGGTCTCGGCATCACGCCGGAAAAGCACAACGCGTTCTACTGTGGCACGGGGTGGCGGGGAAGCGAGGCTTTCTTCAACGCCTGGCTCCTGGGATGGCCGCGGGTATCCGTGTTCGACGGCGGCTGGTTCGAGT
>JBKGZE010000372.1:0-3176 GCA_046545735.1 Gemmatimonadota bacterium
CGTTCGGCGGGCGACGCGACTGGCGGCTGCCGAACCGGCGTGAGCTCCGCTCCCTCATCAGCCATCAGGCCCGCGACCCCGCCCTGCCGCGGCCCCACCCCTTCACGGACGTCTTCCTGGGCTGGTACTGGACGAGCACCACGGCCGCGATCCACACCGCCTACGCCTGGTACGTGCACCTGGAGGGCGGTCGCATGTTCTACGGCCGCAAGACCGAGTTCCGCCTGGTGTGGCCCGTGGCCGCCTCGGGAGACGTGCTGCCCCGCACGGGCCAGCGCGCGTGCTACGACGTCGCGGGCGAGCCCGTCCCGTGCCACCGCGTGGCGCAGGACGGCCTCGCGCAGGACGGCGCGCTGCGCACGGGCGCGCCCTGGCCGGTGCCGCGCTTCCGCGCCGCCGACCGGACCGTGGTGGACCGGCTGACCGGCCTGACCTGGACCCGCTCCGCCGACCTCGCCGGCGGCTGCACCACCTGGGACGCGGCGTTCGACGTGGTCCGCGGCCTGAACGACCGGCCGGGGGGACGAAGAGACTGGCGCCTGCCCACCATCAACGAGCTCGAGTCGCTGGTGGACGCCGCCCGGCACTCCCCGGCGCTCCCGGCGGGGCACCCGTTCCGCCACGTGCGGGAGGCGTACTGGTCCTCCACCAGCAGCGCCTTCGAGCCCGACTGGTGCATGGCCCTCTACATGCACAAGGGCGCCGTGGGCGTGGGCCAGAAGAAGGACGAGAACTTCTCGGTCTGGGCGGTCGCGCCCTGAGCGCCGGCCGGCGCCCCTTGCGTGCGACCCGCCCGCCCCCCGAGTCTTCCCGCGCACACTGGACCCGACCAGAGACGACCGACCATGACCGAAGCGGACACGCCCGACCTCCGACCTCTCGACCTCCGCGTCGCGCGGATCACCGAGGCCCGCGAGCACCCGAACGCCGACAGGCTCGTCGTGCTCGACATCGACCTGGGCGACGAGCAGCGCCAGATCGTCGCCGGCATAGCTCAGCACTACGCGCTCGACGAGCTGAACGGCCGGCATATCGTGGTGGTGGCCAACCTCCAGCCGGCGCGCCTGCGAGGCGAGGTGAGCCAGGGGATGCTCCTGGCGGCCCAGGGAGAGGGCGAGCTCGGGCTCCTGCTCGCCGACGCGCCGGCGGGGGCCCGGCTGACCACGACATCCATGGGCGAGCCGTCGGCGGATGAGATCACCATCGACGACTTCGCCGACCACGACCTCGAAGCGACCGAAGCCGGCGTCACCGTGGATGGCGAACCCCTCCTGGGCGCCCCGCTGACCGTCGACCGGGGGATCCGCGGTAAGGTCCGCTGAAACGGGGGCGCGCGGCCCGCCACCCCTTGACGGCTCTGGCGCCGCCGGTCTATTGTGCATATGCACAGAACAGAGGGCGCCGTGTCGAGACATCGGAAAACACGCATCTGCCGTCACTTCGATGGTGACAGGGTCTTCAAGCCTCGCAGCATCCCGATGACGGAGCTGGAGCGGGTGGTGCTGGGGCTGGACGAGCTGGAAGCGATGCGGCTGTGCGATTTCGAGGGGAGCGACCAGACGAGGGCGGGCGAGCGGATGGGGGTGTCGCGGGGGACGGTGCAGCGGCTGCTGCAGTCGGGTCGTCGGAAGGTGCTGGAGGCTCTGCTGGAATCGAGGGCATTGATCATAGAACAGGGGGCGGACCATGAAGTTGTGCATGCCGACGGTAAATGAGAAGGGTCTGGAGGCGCGGCTGTCGCCTCATTTCGGGAGCGCGCCGTTCTTCACGGTGGTGGACACGGAGACGGGCGAGGCGGCGGTGATCGCGAACGGTCACGCCCAGCACGAGCACGGGCACTGCATGCCGGCGCGGGCGCTGGAGGGGCAGGGGATCGGCGCGATCGTGTGTCGCGGTCTGGGTCGCCGGGCGCTGATGAAGCTGAAGGGTCAGGGGATGGACGTGCTGGTGACGGAGGCGTGGACGGTGGCGGATGCGCTGGAAGCGTACCGTGGGGGTCAGGCGGTGCCGATGACCGAGCAGCAGGCGTGCGCCGGCCATGGGCATGGCGAGGGTCACGGTCACGGTCACGGTCACAGCCACAGTCACGGACCGGTACGGCTGCACTGACGGCTTCGGCGCTCAGGCTCCCGACGGGGGCGCTCAGGCTCCCGCCGGGGGGCTGAGCGGCCGGGATCGTGGGTGCGGATCCACGCGGGACCGCGGCACGCTGGCGCGCGCGGTCCTGCGGGGCTCAGCGGTCCCGCGGTGGAGGTTGGTCGAGTGCGGCGGCGCGCGCTCGACTCACCGGCGCTACTCGTCCAGCTCGGCCAGCGCCTCGCGCGCCGCTTCCGCCACCGCCGGGTTCGCGTCCGCCGCGAGCCGCTCGAGGGCCGGACGCGCCGCCTCGTCCCCGGTCTTGCCCAGGAGGTCGGCCGTGTCACCTCGCCGGCTGTCGTCCTGCGCCAGCGGGCCGTCTCCCTCGAGTCCGGCGACCAGCCGGGGGACGAGCGGCTTCAGTCCCCAGGGGTCGTAGAGGAGCGACTCCTCGGCGACCAGGAGCAGCGCCATCCGCTGCTCCATGGTGCTCCGCTCCCAGAGCTCCAGGAAGCCGTCGGTCCCCCGGCCGTCCGCCAGCCGCTCGGCGGCGTCGGTGTGCCGGCCGGCCTCCACCAGCGCGGTGAAGACCCGCTTCTCCGCGTCCGGCCCCTGTCGCTCGATCAGCCGCAGCGCCAGCTCCCCGGGCGGGATCACGCCCACCATGATCAGCTCGTCATCGACGACGGTGGTCGGGACCGACCCGATCTCGTAGCGGGCGGCGAGCTCCGGCTCCTGGCCGGCGTCCACCACCTCCAGCGCGACCTTCGAGCTGGCCAGCGCCACGGTGGCGGCGGACCGGACCTGGTGTGGGCAGGCGGGGCAGCCCCGGGCGACGAAGAGGAGGATCTCCGTCTCGTTCTCCAGCGTCTGCAGCGTTCCTTCAAGCGCCCGGGCCGCTTCGGGATCGGCGAGCCCTTCCAGCGCGTCGATTTCCTGCGTGTGTTCATCCATACGGATAGGGTAGGGGATGACGGCGCCGCCGTCGAGTCCCGGTGCCGGGAGCGCCGCCACGCCGGCGCGGCGGCTGGGCCGGCTCAGTGGTCCGCGGCGGGGGCGCCTCGCTCCCGGGAGGCGGCGGGCTCGAAGCGGCCCCGCAG
>JBKGZE010000373.1:0-3165 GCA_046545735.1 Gemmatimonadota bacterium
GTGCACGGAAGCCCGTTCGCGCCCCAGTACGAGTTCGCGCTGGTCGAGGAGGAGCCGGGGCCGGCGGACCGCGTGGTGCGCCAGGACGGCTTCCAGGTGCTGATCGACGAGGCCAGCGCCACCCGGATGGAAGGCGCCGAGGTGGATTGGGTGGAGAACGAGGCGGGGACCGGGTTCGAGGTCCGGAACCCGAACGTGCGGAAGCTCGGCGAGGCGGCGCCCACGGGCGAGCTGGCGGAACGCGTTCAGAAGGTGCTCGAGGAGAAGGTGAACCCGGGCGTGGCCTCCCATGGCGGTCACATCGCGCTGGTCGACGTCGACGGAAACGACATCTACCTCGAGCTCGGCGGCGGCTGCCAGGGGTGCGGAATGGCCCGGGTAACGCTGAAGCAGGGCGTCGAGCGGATGCTCCGCGAGGCGATCCCGGAGCTCGGTGAGGTCCACGACGTCACGGACCACGCGTCTGGCAGCAACCCGTACTACTCCTGACCGCCCCGGGTCCCGCCCGCCCGGCGGGCTGACCGCCCGCGGGGCGCGGTCCCGGCCGCCCGCGAGGGGCCGGACCGCGCACGCTTCCTCCTTGACGCGACGCGCCCGCCGCCTACGATCCCTCTGATCGCGGTCGCGAGCCGAGCAGCACACCAGCCACACGCCACGAGGGCGCCGAACCGGAGGTCCGATGTCCGAGCAACCCGCCATCCTCCTCTTTGCCCGTCCGACGCCCCTGGCGGACACGATCCACGAGATCCTCCTGGGCGAGCCCGCCCGCGTCCTCCATTCCAGCGAGGCGTCGGACGCCCTCGGCGAGCTCATGGACGAGCCGGTGGGGCTGCTCTTCCTCGAGGGCGCCGCCCTCAGCCCCTTCAGCGAACGCCTCTTCCGGCAATGGCGCCGGCAGGACCCGCTCCTGGAGATCCTCGGGGTCGCGGGCTCCGACGGCATCGAGCCGGGCCTGGTCCGCATGGACTGCCGTCGGATCCTGAAGCCGCCCGTCACCCCGGAAGCCCTTCTGCCCGCGGTCCGCGATGCCCTCGAGCGGCGCGCCGCCCGGGCCGGCATGATCCGCGGCGGCGACAAGGTCGCGGCCCTGGTCCTGCAAGCGACGCAGGCGCTCGTCACCGCCGTGGAGCTGAAGGACGCGTACACCCGGGGGCGAGCGGACCGCGTCGCGCTGTTCGCCGGGATCCTGGCCGACGAGGTCGGCGGTCTCGACGTCGACCGGGTCCGCACCGCGGCCCGGGTGATGGACGTGGGGAAGACCGGGGTGCCCGAGCAGATCCTGAACAAGACCGACCGACTCACGGAGGAGGAGTACGAGCAGGTGAAGCGCCACCCCGTCGTCTCGTGGGAGATGCTCCGCCACATCTTCCGCGACGAGGTCGTGCTGGCCGTGGCCCGTCACCACCACGAGCGTTGGGACGGACGCGGCTACCCGGACGGGATCGCCGGCGAGGCGATCTCGAGGGAGGCCCGGGTGGTCGCGGTGGCCGACGCCCTGGACGCCATGACCTCCACTCGCGCCTTCCGCCAGGCCAGACTCTGGACGGACGCCGTGGAGGAGATCGCGCGGGGCAGCGGCACGCGGTACGATCCCGCTATCGTGAAGGTGTGCGAGCGGGCGCAGGAACGACTGCTCATCGGAGCCTGAGCCGTGTCCAGACGGGCCGGCGCACTCGTCCAGTGGTTCCGCGACCAGGAGCTGCTGCGGGGGCCATTCCTCTTCGTCGACTACTGGGCAAACGTCTTCGGGATCGCCGGGGTCACGCCCGACGACTACGTGCGCCGGGGCTTCGTCGATCCCGCCCTGTTCAAGCTCGGCATCGATCGGCCCGAGCTGGACGTGCCCAAGATCGGGGCCTACCTCCTCCTGTTCCTCGTCGGGCCCTTCCTCTTCGCGTTCCGCTCCTTCCGGCGCATGGGCCGCTACCGGCTCCGGTTCCGGAGCCGACGGAGCCGGGAAGTGCAGGGCGCACTGGAACCGTATCGCCTCACCCTCGATGCCGCGGGCCGCGAGCCCGACGACGCCGGCGACCCTCACCTGCCGCCCCGCTGCGACGTACGACTCGGCGACACCGTCCTCGCCCGCGACGTCCTCGACCCCTACCGCGTCGCCGGCTACAGCTCCCTCTTCTGGGCCGCCAACAAGCTGCCCATGGCGTCGCTGATCGGCCTGGCCGTCATCGGGATCGGAGCCCCCCTGCTCAGCTGGCTCGGGCTCCTCGAGATCACCGGACGGTACTGGGCACCCGTCGGGTTCCCCGCCCTCGTCCTCGTGCTCTACGCCATCCTCCGGGAATGGCTCCCCGCCCTCCTCGGCGGCGTCCCCATCCTCCTCGGCAGCTTCCTCTTCAACGTGCTCCGGCCATCCACTCCATACGACTGGTCCGTCTTCTTCTGGTCCCTCGCCGGAATCTTCCTCCTGTATCTGCTCGCCGACTGGTTCTTCGTCCCCAGACCCGTCCCGCCCGCCCTCCTCCTCTACACCCGCCAGGGAACCGCCGCACCGTACCAGCACGAAGAGGACGCACCCTGGTGGCTCGACGGCCAGACATACTGGGTCTGGCGATACCTGCTCCTCTCCCCG
The DNA here is from genome assembly GCA_046545735.1 of Gemmatimonadota bacterium. GTDB lineage: Bacteria > Gemmatimonadota > Gemmatimonadetes > Longimicrobiales > RSA9 > JAWVYT01. The sequence goes on from JBKGZE010000373.1 coordinate 2,585, forward strand.
GCCGAGCTCAACAAGTTCTGGGAACGGGACTGGGAACGCGTCGACCTGTGGATCCGCGCCGATGGACCCGACGCCGGTCGCCTGGAATGGGTGGTGACCGACCTCCACTACCGCGAGCTCTGGGTGCCCTACGAGAAGCTCGGCGACCCCGCTCGGCTCGCCACGGAGAACGAGAAGGCCCGGGAAGCCGCCAGCGGGGGCGCCGGGATCTGGGTCGTCGAGGTCGATGCCGACCTCGTCTTCCACTCGCCCGTGCTCCGCGGCGTCAGCTTCATGCCCGACACCGGTGGACTCCCCGTCCGCGGGCTCCAGCACGTCCTCCGGTCACTGTGGCGCCGGATCAAGGACGAGGACATCGTCGAGCCCATGCGCGCCCTGGAGCGCCTCCGCCTGGAGCAGGGCCTCGACGTCCTGGGCGACATCCCCGAGTTCATCAGCCGCACCGCCGAGCAGCGCATCCTCGAAGAGCCCTGGACCTACTGGCGATACCCCATGGGCGCCGCGCGGAAGCGGGAGCCCCTCGTCTACGAGCCGCTCCGCCCCGCCGACCGACCGCCCCTCGCCGACCGCACGCTCCAGGT
>JBKGZE010000374.1:0-3163 GCA_046545735.1 Gemmatimonadota bacterium
GTCTCTTTCCGGATCCGCAAGGGCGAGTTCGCATTCCTGACCGGGCACAGTGGCTCGGGCAAGACCACGGCGCTGCGCATGATCCACGCGTCGGACCTGCCCACGGCGGGCGAAGTGCGGGTGAATGGGTACGAGACGAAGAGCCTGTCATCGAAAGACAAGGCGCTGCTGCGGCGGAAGATCGGGTACGTCTTCCAGGATTTCCGTTTGCTCCCGGACCGGAGCGCAGCGGAGAACGTGGCGTTCGCGCTCGAAGTGACGGGAGCGAAGAAGTCGCTCGTGCGAACCAAGGTGGGCCGGCTGCTGGCGCAGGTGGGGCTCGCGGCGAAAGCCCGCTCGGTCCCTTCGGAGCTGTCCGGCGGCGAGCAGCAGCGGGTGGCGGTGGCCCGTGCTCTGGCGAACGACCCGGTGGTGCTCCTGGCGGACGAGCCCACCGGCAACCTGGACGAGCGTGCGACCCGCGGCATCTACGACCTTTTCCGGACGATCAACGCGGCCGGCACGGCGGTCCTGCTGGCGACGCACGATGCCGACCTGATCCGGCAGAGCCCGGGCGCGCGGTTGATCGAGCTGGATCATGGCGCGCTGGTCTACGACTCCCACGCGGAGGCCCCGTGACCTACTCGCTGCGCGAGGCGCTGGCGGCGTTCCGGCGCGCGCCGCTCCTGACGGGGCTGTCGGCGGCCATGATCGGCCTCTCGTTGTTCGTGGTCGGGCTGTTCGGCGTGGCCGCCCACAACATCCGGATCGTCCTGGACCGGGTGGAATCGCGGGTCGAAGTCGTGGCGTACCTCCACGACGACACCTCGCCCGACCAGGTCACGGCGCTCCGGCAGGAGATCAACCGGCTCTCCCAGGTCCGGGACGTCCTCTTCATCTCCCGCCGTCAGGCACTGGAGCTGGCCCGCCAGCAGCTCACCGGCTTCGAGTCCATCTTCGACGAGCTGGAGGGGAACCCCTTCCCGGCCTCCCTCGAGATCACGCTCCATCCCGGACAGCGGAGCGCCGACGCCGTGCGGAACGTTGCGGCGGTCGTGGAGGCGTTCCCGTTCGTGGAGGACGTCCGCTTCGGTCAGGACTGGCTCGATAAGGTCTACCTCCTCCGGCGAGTCGCGGCCGCCGCGGCGCTGGTGGTGGGAGGCGCCTTCGCCGCGGTGGCCGCGCTGATCATCGGCGCGGCGATCCGGCTGGCCATCTTCGCCCGGCGCGACGAGATCGCCATCATGCGCCTGGTGGGCGCCACCGACTGGTTCGTCCGGCGCCCGTTCCTGGTGGAGGGGCTGTTCACGGGCATGTTGGGCTCGCTCCTGGCGCTACCGGCCACCTACCTCGTCTTTCGCCTGCTTTCCGATGCCGTAATCGAGCTGGAATGGATGCCCGTCAGCTGGGTGGCGGCCGGACTCCTGACCGGCGCGCTCTTCGGCGTGTTCGCCAGCTCCCGGGCGGTCCACAGGCACCTCCAGGAGATATGAGGGGTCGGACGCGGCCGCCGTACGCCCGATGGACCCTTTGGGTGCCGATCATCGCTCTGCTCGCACTCGCGTGGCCGGCGGACGTACGGGGTCAGCAGGACACGGTGCAGGCCCAGATCCGTGCCAGTCAGGAGCGGCTGCGGGAGATCCGGGCGGAGCGGGAGGCGCTGCGGAAGGAAATGGCGCAGCTGGAGGGTCGGGCCCGGGACATCACGAGCGAGATCCGCAACATCGAGCGCCAGGTGGACGCCTCGGCCGACGCGCTCCAGGAGCTGGACTACCAGACGGCCGCGCTGGCGGCGAGCGTCGATGAGACCACGCGAGAGCTGGTCCTGACCCGCGACCGGTTGAGGGAACGCAGCGTGGTGCTGGACCAGCGGCTCCGCTCCATCTACAAGCAGGGCCCCCTGCACACGGTCCGGGTTCTTCTCAGCGCCGCGAGCTTCGGCGATCTCCTGAACCGCTACAAGTATCTCCACCTCGTCTCCGTGCACGACCGGATGCTGCTCGACGAGATCACGCGGCTGGAGCGTGACCTGACGGTCCAGGAGCAGGAGCTGCAGGAGAGCCTGGCGCAGATGGAGCGGCTCAGGGACGAGAAGCTCGCCGAGTTCGCGCAGCTGAGCTACCTCGAGCAAACCCGCTCGCGTACGCTGGCGTCGGTGCGGGCGCAGGTCAGCCAGACGGTGGGGCGGATCCAGCAGCTCGAGGAGGACGAGCGGCGGCTCACCGAGGTGATGGAAGAGCTGGAGCGCAAGCGGCTGGAAGCGGAGCGTCGCCGCGCGGCCGCCGGTCTGGCCGGTGCGGCCGGCACCCTCGATGCCGGCGCCCTCGGAGAACTGCAGTGGCCCGTGGAGGGCGAGATCCTGTACAGGTTCGGTCCCGAGCGGCGGCCGAACGGCGTGACGCTGCGCCGGAACGGGATCGGGATCGCGGCCCCGGCCGGCACTCCGGTACGCTCGGTGAGGTCGGGCGTGGTCGTCGTGGCGGAGCCCATGGAAGGCTTCGGTCCCGGCGTGGTACTGAGCCACGGCAAGGGGTACTATACGCTGTACCTGTATCTGGGCGACATCCGGGTGCAGGAGGGGCAGGACGTCGCCGCCGGGCAGGTCATCGGCACGGTAGGAGAGGGGCCCGAGGAAGGACCCCACCTGTACCTCCAGATCCACGCGCCGATCCGGGGTGATTCCCCGGTCCCCGTGGACCCGCTCCCGTGGCTGCGACCACGATGACCGAGGTGCACGGGCACGAGGACGTCCGCCGGGACCTGGCCCGGGCAGTCCGGCGAAACGCCCTGCCGGGCTCGATCCTGATCCACGGCCCACCGGGAGTGGGGCGCCAGACCCTGGCGCGCTGGCTGGCCCGGCTGCTGGTATGCGACGCGCCCGCCCCCGAGAGTCCGTGCGGCGCGTGCCGGGCCTGCACCCTCGCTCTCGATCTCCAGCACCCGGACGTGCACTGGTTCTTCCCGCTCCCGCGGCCGAAAGGTGCATCCGGACCGGAGAAGCTGGGCGAAGCGCTCGAGCAGGCACGCTTCGAGGCGCTCGCGGAGCGTCGGGGACACTCGCTGTACCAGCCGCCGACGGACGAACCTGTCGGACTCTACCTGGCCCAGGTCCGCACCATCCGGAAGCTGGGCTCCACGCGCCCCGCCATGGGTCGCCGGCAGGTCTTCATCATCGGCGACGCGG
>JBKGZE010000375.1:0-3145 GCA_046545735.1 Gemmatimonadota bacterium
GGGCTCACGTCCCCAAGCCACCCCCCCAAGCCACCCCCCCGGGTTTGTCAGGGCCCGGGCGGGCGCGTAGTATGATCAACGCGACCCGAACGATCCCTTGCTACCCCCATTCCCTTCATGAGACACCTGGCACTCGCGACGCTGCTGCTGACCCTGGCGCTCCCCCTTCCGGCCCCGACGGCGCTGACGGCGCAGGGGGTGGGGGAGACGTTGAAGGAGACGAACCTTTCTGGGCTGGCGTTCCGCGCCATCGGCCCGGCCATCAACAGCGGCCGGATCGCGGACATCGACCTGCACCCGGAGGACCCGAACGTCTGGTACGTGGCGGTGGGTTCGGGCGGGGTGTGGAAGACGGCGAACGGCGGGACCACGTTCGATCCCATCTTCGACCGTGAGGGCTCGTACTCCATCGGCTCGGTGGCGATCGCGCCGAGCGCGCCTGCCACGGTGTGGGTGGGTACGGGCGAGGACGTCGGGGGCCGGCACGTGGGCTACGGCGACGGCGTGTACCGGAGCACGGACGGTGGGCGCACGTGGCGGAACATGGGGCTGGGGGCGTCCGAGCACGTGTCGACGATCCTGGTGCACCCGGAGGATGCGGACGTGGTCTGGGTCTCGGCGGAGGGTCCGCTCTGGAGCCCGGGCGGTGACCGGGGACTGTACAAGACCACGGACGGCGGCGAGACGTGGCGGAAGGTGCTGGATGGCGGGAACGAGTGGACGGGGGTCACGGACCTGGTGATGGACCCGCGGAACCCGGACCGGCTGTACGCGGCTACGTGGCAGCGGCACCGGACCGTGGCGGCGTACCTTGGCGGCGGCCCGGGTTCGGGGCTGCACAGGAGCGAGGACGGCGGTGAGACGTGGACGGAGCTGACGACGGGGCTGCCATCGTCGAACATGGGGAAGATCGGTCTGGCGATCTCGCCGCAGGACCCGGATGTGGTCTACGCGGCCATCGAACTGGACCGGCGGACGGGCGGGCTCTACCGGTCGACGGACCGGGGCGAGTCGTGGCGTAAGATGTCCGACGCGGTCTCGGGCGGCACGGGCCCCCACTACTACCAGGAGCTCTACGCCTCGCCGCACCAGTTCGGGACGCTCTACCTGGTGAGCAACTACACGCTGGTGTCCCGGGACCACGGTGCGAGCTTCGATCGGATCAACGTGCGGAACAAGCACGTGGACGACCACGCCATCGCCTTCCGGCCGGACGACCCGGACTACATGATCATCGGGACGGATGGCGGCCTGTACGAGACGTACGACGGCATGGCGACGTGGCGCTACATCCGCAACCTGCCGGTCATGCAGTACTACAAGATCTCGGTGGACGACGCCGAGCCGTTCTACAACGTCTTCGGCGGGACGCAGGACAACGGGTCGAACGGCGGGCCGTCGCGGACGGACGCGAGCGATGGCATCCGCAACGCCGACTGGTTCACCACGCTCGGCGCCGACGGCCACGACTCGGCGACGGAGCCGGGCAACCCGGACATCATCTACGCCGAGACGCAGCAGGGCGGGCTTCACCGCGTGGACCGGATCACGGGCGAGCAGGTCTCCATCCAGCCGCAGGCGCGGGAGGGCGAGGGCTTCGAGCGGTTCAACTGGGACGCGCCCATCGAGATCAGCCCCCACGACCCGAAGCGGGTCTGGTTCGCTTCGTACCGGGTCTGGCGGAGCGACGACCGGGGCGACAGCTGGGTCCCCGTCTCCGGGGACCTGACCCGCAGCCAGGAGCGCCTGGCGCTGCCGATCATGGGCCGGGTCCAGAGCTGGGACAACCCCTGGGACGTCTCGGCCATGTCCAACTACAACACCATCACCTCGCTCTCCGAGTCGCCGGTGATGGAGGGGCTGGTCTACGCCGGCACGGATGACGGCCTGATCCAGGTGACCGAGGACGGCGGCGCCAGCTGGCGGCGCATCGAGCTGGGCGACATCCGGGACGTCCCCGCCACCGCGTTCGTCAACCACATCTACGCCGACCGCCACGACCCGAACACGGTCTACGCGGCGCTCGACAACCACAAGTACGGCGACTTCCGGCCCTACCTGATCCGGAGCACCGATCGCGGCCGGTCGTGGCGCTCCATCGCCGGTGACCTCCCGGACCGGCACCTGGTATGGCGCCTGGTCCAGGACCATGTCCAGCCGGCGCTCCTCTTCGCCGCCACCGAGTTCGGCGTCTTCTTCACGCCCGACGGCGGCGACGCGTGGATCCCCCTCGAGGCCGGCACGCCGACCATCGCCTTCCGGGACATCGAGATCCAGCGGGCGCACGAGGACCTGGTGGCCGGCTCCTTCGGCCGCGGAATCTTCGTCCTGGACGATTACACGCCGCTGCGCGAGCTCACCGCCGACGTCCTGTCGGGCGAGGCCGCGCTGCTGGACACCCGCACCGCGTGGTGGTACACGCCCCGGAACCTCTCCCAGTCCCAGGGCGACAACGATTACGCCGCGGACAACCCGCCCTTCGGCGCCGTCTTCACCTACTATCTCCGCGACGGCTACTCGTCGCTGGAAGCGCAGCGGCGGAAGGCCGAGCGCGCCCTGGAGCCGGGCGAGGACGTCCCGTTCCCCGGATGGGACCGGCTCGAGGCCGAGATGCGGGAGCAGGGCCCGACCGTCCAGGTGGTGATCCGCGACGACGCCGGAAACGTGATCAACCGCGTCGATGGCCCCACCTCCCCGGGCGTGCACCGGGTCGCCTGGAACCTGCGGCACTCGCCCCGGACGCTGATCGGGCTCGGCGGCACGGGCGGGTCCGGTTTCCTGGCCCTGCCGGGGTCGTATACAGCCACGCTGGTGAAGGTGGAGCGGGGCGAGACCGCGGAGCTCGCGGGGCCGGTCAGCTTCCGGGTGGAGCCGCTCCGGGAGGGCGCCCTGCCACGGGCACCGGCCGACGTGGTGGCGGCGTTCCGCACGGAGGTCGAGGCGTTCCAGAACGACCTCCAGCGTACCTACGACACCCTGGAGGAGCAGCGCGACAAGGTCCGCGCCATGCAGGTCGCCCTCGAGCGCGCCCCCTCGCCCGACCCGGCGCTGACCCGGAGGCTGGACGAAGCCCGCCTCGAGCTCCTGGAGTTGAACGAGGCCCTGCGCGGCAGCGAGGCGAAGGGCGAGGTGGGCGAGCGCGGGC
>JBKGZE010000376.1:0-3136 GCA_046545735.1 Gemmatimonadota bacterium
TTCCAGGCCCACCAGCTCGAGCCGGTGCGGCGATCGGTGCCGGAGTGCCCCGAGCGCCTGCTCCGCCTCAGCCAGGCGCCCGGCCATGAGGAGGGTGTGGAGCCTCCGGAGCTGGAGCGTCTGCGAGGCCTCACCGGGGGGCCGGCGATCGTACCATTCAAGCGCTGCTGACAGGGCGTCGGTGGCGGCCTCGGCGTGGTCGTGTGCCCGCAGCTCGGCGGCCACTCGATGCAGCAAAGCGCCCTGGTCCCACTCCGGGTCCGGTGCCATGCGACCGGCTTCGGCGAGCTGCTTCGCCAGCGCGTCGAGCCGTCCCAGTCCCACCAGCGCCCGGAGCTCGAGAAAGAGCACCGCCAGCCGGTCGGGGTGCAGGGTTCGAGCCCGCCTGGCCTCCTCCAGCTCCCGGCGATGGTCGCCCAGGAGATGCCATGCGGCCGTCCAATCGGCCCAGGCGCCTGTCCACTCCGGCGCCCAGAGGCAGTCGGGATCCAGCGTCAAATAGAGCTCCACCGCCTCGCGGGGATGGCCGGCGGCGAGGGCGATGCCAGCGGAGATGTAATGGGTCGTGCCGCCTGGATCGATGCGTGCGGCCTCCCGGGCGATGGCCAGCGCCCCGGCACGGTCTCCTTCGAGGGAGGCTCGGATGCCTCGAGAGAGTACCCGCTCGTACGGCGAAAATTGATCGCGGTGGGGTTCCAGAGTATTGAGCAGGGAATCCGCGCGGGCGAACTCGTTCAGGTTCATGTGGGCTGTTACCAGCCCGAGCCGGGCGCGGTAGAACGTGGTATCCAGCTCCGCGGCCCTCCGGATATGCGGGAGCGCCCCGGCCCAGTCGCGACGGATGATGTACTGGGCGGCATCCATATAGGCCCTGAACGCGTGGTACCCGGGCGGATCCAGCACCGCGGGGCGGGGAAGCGCCGACGCGGGCGTGAGGCGGACGGAGAGGCTGCCGGCCACCCTGTCCTGGAGCTCCCGCAGCCCGCTCTCGGGTGCCGCCGGCTCGATCCTCACCGGGGCCAACGCGTGCCAGAGCTCCCCCGCTTCCACGTCGACGATCCGGACGTGCAGCTCCAAGGAGTCACCCGCGCGGAAGTAGCGACCCGAGACCCGCAGCCCGGCCCGGCGGAGCGCTGCCGCGGCGTCGGGCTCCATGCCAGCGCCGAGCATCTGTCGGACATCCAGGAACGGTACCGTCTGGAGGCTCCCCATGTGAGCGACGACCTGGGTGATCCAGTCCGCCGTGAGCAGCCCGATGTCATCGAGGGCGGGGTCGCCGGTCTCGTTCTCCAGAGGCAGCACCATGATGCGCCGGGGGTCGGGCGGAGGCGCGGGGCTCATCCTGCCCATGAGCGGAAAGAGGACGGCGGCGACTATCAGAACGAGAGCCATAGGAGCCAGCCGTCGCAGTAGCCGCCGGCCCCGCGGATGGACCCGGCCGCCGAGTCGACCGCGTTCCCCGGCCGGGCCGCCGCCAGCGATCCCCACCGGGCCCAGCGCAGGCAGCATCCGTCCACCGGCCCGGATTTCCTCCACCAGAGCCTTTGTCTGGTCCAGGGGCCCGAGGCCCTCGCGGGCGAGAAGCGCGCAGTACGCGTCGAATTCGCGCAGCGCTTCATCGCCGCGGCCGAGACGAGCGAGCAGCTCGAGCGCCCTGTGCTGCGCCTCATCTTCCAGGGGCTGGACCTCGAGCCATTGACGCGTCGTCTCGAGCGAGCCGGCGAGGTCTCCCGCAGCCAGCCGACGGTCGATCACGATCCGGCGCGATTGACGGTGAAGCCGCTCGAGTCGACTGCTCCACTGGTCACACCAGAGTTGGAACGGCTGTGACTCGACCAGGCGCACGCCGGGCAGGAAGCTGCCCTGGTAGAGCGCGGTCACACGCTCGTGGTCGCCCGATCCGGCCGCCACCACCAGCTCATGCGCATCGGCCGCGAGCTGCGCCGTTGCGTGCAGCGAATCGTGGCTGCTGCCCAGCCAGTCGCTGCCCAGATCGCCACGCAGCAGATACAGAGTCTGGCGCAGGGCCTGACGGGCCCGGTCGTCATCCGACTCCGGCCACAGGAGCGCCATGGCGCCCTCACGGGTGACGTCTCGATCCAGCGCCAGCAGGAGAAGCAGCGCGCTCCGCACCGGCTGCCCTTCCCGGTCAGGGCGGGGCACCCCGTCCAACTCCACGGAGAAGCTGCCGAGGGTGCGCAGGCGCACGATCATGTCGGCAATGCGGGCTCCACTCCGCCTCCCGGCGCACGGCAGGCCCGTCGAGCGGGGGGCGCGACGGAGGGCCGACGCACGCTTGTACGCGGTCGCGTCGTGGGCTCACAGAATCCGGTGAGCCAACACTACGATGGATCCGGGGACCGCGAAACGCAACGGATATTCGCGATCCTGCAGGAGATTCCGCACCGGTATGTCGCGGTGGATCGGCGGGACGCATTCAGCCGTCCCTGGATGCGGTCCTCGGGGTGGTCGATGAAGTCCTCCCCGTTGAGCAGGTGGACGTGGAGCAGGCGAAGCGGGTGCTGGACGGCACCCCCGGCCTTTCCGCGCGGGACGCGTTGCGCGTGGGCTGGAGGAGGACCGTGAGCCTCATCAGCGCCGAAGCCGCCGTGGTGGAGGTCGCCACGCTGGGCCGATTCCGGGTGCTGGCCGGCGGCCACACCCCCTCCAGCACACAGGCAGCACACAGGCTTGGGCTCAGTGCTGGTGCCCGCCCTCGCCGGTGCCGCCGCCGACCACCTTCCACACCTTGCCTGTGTTCCCGTGCGGTCCCTGCACCTCGCTGGTCAGCACGTACACCTCGCCCTCGGCATCCTCTCCGAATGAGCGGATGTACTCGTGGAACTCGCCGCCGCCCTCCAGCTCGACCTCGAGCTGGCGCCAGTTCCACATCGAGGCGCGGCCCTCCGGCGGCGGCTCGGCAATGAAGAGGGTACCCCGCGGTCGCATGTGGTCCCAGCTCCAGTCGGCGAAGAGGTACTTGCCCTGGAACCCGGGGACGCGGCTCCCGCGGTAGGGGACTCCACCCACCGCGACGACGCCGTGGTAGTGGTCGTACTGCACGATCGGCGGGAGGAGAGGATCGCCGTTCGGCGCCTCCCGCGGGCACTCGTAGGGCGGATGCCGGGGGTTCGCC
>JBKGZE010000377.1:0-3131 GCA_046545735.1 Gemmatimonadota bacterium
GTCCTCCACCCCGATCGGGTCGTCGCAGCCGCCGATGGCCAGGCCGATGGCCAGCGGCAGGAGGAGGTGGGCCACGCCCTTTCGGTGGAAGATTCGTGCGTGCTTCATGTGCGTCTCCACAGGTTGAGAGAAGAAGTCAGAAGGAGGCCCGGTAGGAGATGGTCACGCCGCGCCCGGCTTCCGGGCTCAGCTCCTTGATCCGGGACAGGTGGTTGCGATACAGCTCGTCTGTCAGGTTCTCCAGCGTGAGCGTGACGGAGTGCACCTGGTGTCCCGGGAACCAGCGGTAGCCGATGGCGGCATTGACGGTGCCGTACCCGCCGGTGGGCAGGAAGTCGCCCGGCACCGGCCGGCACGGCTCCCCGTCGGGCACCTCGTCGCAGTAGCGCGGAACGTGCGGCGGCAGAGCGGGCCGCTCGGGGACCCGGTCCTGGCGCGCGGCTCCCTGCCAGCCGGCTTCCAGGAAGTACGCGTCCCGATCCCAGCGCAGCCGCAGCCGGCCCTGGAGCGGCGGGATGAGCGGCAGCGGCTCGCCCACGGCCAGGTTGTCGGCGCGGACCCATGAGACGTCGCCGTCCAGCACCACGCTACCGGTCACGACCCAGCGGCCGGAGGCCTCGGCGCCGAAGAAGCGGGCATCGGTGTTCACGGCCCGGTAGACGAAGAGGTCGCCCCGCCGCTCGCCGGTGTTGGCCGGGTAGATGTAGTCTTCGATCTCGTTCCAGAACACGCCGGCCTCGAGCCCGAGCCCGGGCCGGTCGACGCGGAGGAAGAGGTCGGCCCCGACGCCGGTCTCGGACTCGAGGTCCGGGTTCCCGACCTCGAACGTGTAGGCGGCCAGGTGGGGACCCTGAGCGAAGAGCTCGTCGGCGGACGGGGCCCGGAACGCACGCGACGCGCTGGCGCCCAGCCGCCACCCGGGCGCGAGCTCCCAGAGCGCCGAGGCCGAGCCGGACACGCTCCGGAAGACCCGCGCGCGGGCCGGCACGCCCCGAACCTCGCCCACGTCCTCGGGGCTCGATCTCTGAACGTCGTAGCGGGCACCCAGCTGAATGAGCGTGGCGCCCAGCTCGATCTCCTCCAGGCCATACACGGCGCCGCTGAGAGCCGTGCTCCGCACGATGGACCGGCCGTTGTCGGACGCGAACGCCTCCCACCCGCCCCGCACGCCGAAGCCCCCACTCGCGAACGGGCCGAGCCGGTCGTGGCGCAGCACCGCTTCCGTCGTGCCGCTGTTCTTGCCGAACGCCGTGCCGACCGAGCCGCTCGCCTCGATCTCCCGGTGGTCGTAGCGCGTGAACGCGGCCGTGGCCTCGAGGGTCCCCGGGATCGGGCCGGTCAGAACCGCCTCGCCGCGCACCACGTCCCGCTCCACCTCCACCGTGACGCCCGCCGGGTGCCCCAGGACCGAGTCCGGTGGGATGCCGTACTCGCTCCGGTACAGACGACCGGCCACACCCGCGTGCCCGGGACCGCCCAGCCACGACGCACCCGCGGCGCCGCTGTACGTGGCCAGCCCCGTGTTGGGCAGAACGCCGACAGGCGTGCGCGTGTCCCCCGCCGTTCGGCCGCTGGCCTCCAGTCGGATCCCCACCGGCCCCGCGGCTCGCCGATAGGTGGCCGCGGCCAGCCCGCCCCGGCTGGCCGACCGGGCCTGGAGCGTCACCAACCCGGTCGGCGCACCGGGCAGCGCCACCGGGATCTCTTCCCGGACCACGTTGATCACGCCGCCGAGCGCGTTGCTCCCGTAGAAGACGGCCGCCGGACCGCGGACGACCTCGATCCGCTCCGCCGAGCCGACCTCCACCGCCACCGCGTGGTCGGGGCTCGTCGCCGAGACATCGCCCACCCGCTCGCCGTCCTCGAGAACGAGGATCCTGTCCCCGCTCAGCCCCCGGATCACCGGCCGCGCGGGAGCCGGTCCCATGGACGCCGCCGCCAGACCCGCCTCCCCCTCGAGCGTCTCCGCCAGCGTGACGGCCAGGCTCCGCTGCAGCTCCCGACCCCCGAGAACCTGGCTGAGGGAATGGGCTTCCGAACGGGTGCGGGCACCCAGAGTCGCGGTCACCAGCAGGCCCGGCAGGTCCAGCACGGACGCCGCCATCTCCACCCGCAACACCGCCGGAGTACCCCGCGGAACGGTCACCGGCCGCGCCGTCGCCCGGTACCCCACGTGCTCCACCAGCAACGTGTAGTCGCCCGGACGAAGCCGCCTCAGGTGGAACCCCCCGTCGTCCCCCGTGACATCCCGCCGGTCCAGCTCGAGCAGCCGTACCACCGCCGCCGGCAGCGGCTGCCCCGAAACCGAGTCCACCACCACCCCGCGCAACGATAGCGTGTCCACCGCCGGGGCCGCCGCCGCCGGGGCCGAGGTCGCCAGCACCGCCGCGGCGATCCAGGCCCACCGGCGCCCGGACGGGCCCGAGGGCATGATCATTCCTGTACGCATCTGTACTCCGCCTGCAACGAGGGATGGAACGGTCCATGGGACCGCCCCACGTACATCAGAAATCCGGCAGTCGAGTCAGATGCGCGGAGGGGCGCGGGCCCCCAGGAAAGAACCGGTCGTGCCCCACAGCGGGCGCTCGGCCGCCTCGCCTCGCTCCACAGCGATCGCGATCGTCGGCAGGGGCAGGACGCTGGAGACCGCCCGCACAGGGCCCGTCAGGACGACCCGCGAGCTCAGGCACACGACTTCGTCGTGGAACGCGCGGCAGCCCGGATCTTCAGGGCCCCCGATGTGGTCGTGGTGGGCCGCCGGCGTCGGGGCTGAATCCGCGAGCACGCCAACGACCGGCCCGGCGAGCTGCAGCGTCACCAGCAGGGCAGCGAGCAGTCGCAGGGCCGGGGCGCCCTCCCGTGAGGAGGCGATGCGGACCATCGGGCCGTGTTTCACAGAAAAAGAGAACGATTATCGAAAGCCCCTGTCAATCCCGGTAGGGGGCAAGGACCGGGCCGCGGGGGCGGCGTCGAGGGAGGCCGGCGGTGGGCGGCGTTGGGCGACGGCGCCGGCGGCGCGGCGGTTGCTGCAGCGGGGCCGCGCTCGTAACTACGGGGGTGAACCCAGTCGAGAGGGAGGGTAGGCGATGAGCGACACGATATTCGGGAAGATCGTCCGCGGAGAGGTGGAT
>JBKGZE010000378.1:0-3128 GCA_046545735.1 Gemmatimonadota bacterium
CACCGAAGGGGAGCCGGCGCATGTCTCCGGCCACCAGCCGGCCCGCCGCACCTGTGTCCTCCGCCCGGGCGAGCCGCAGGAGGGGGAGCGAGCGGTCGACCCCGGTGACATCGTGCCCCGCGCCGCGCAGCAGGCCCAGGTGTCGGCCCCATCCGCACCCGAGGTCCAGCACCCGGTCGTCCTGCGCCAGCCCCGTCAGCTCCCGGATGGCCGCGGCCTCGCGCCGCGCCTCCATCTCCGGATGGAACGGAGCCAGGATCCGGACGTAGTCGTCGTCGAAGAAACTCAGAAGAAGACGGGCTCCCGGAAGCTGCCGTAGACCGACTCCAGCGCGTGCCGGATCTCGAACAGCGTGCAGTAGGCCCGCACGCACTCGAGCATGGGCTCCACCACGTTTTCGTCGTTGCGGGCGGCGTCCCGGAGCCGGGCCAGCGTGGCCTCGACCCGATCGTCGTTCCGCCGCTCCCTGAGCTTCGCCAGCCGCTCATCCTGGGTCCGGGCCGCCTCGTCACCCACGCGCAGGATGTCGATGTCGATGTCCTCGTTGCCGCCCGTGAACTCGTTCACGCCCACCAGGATCCGCTCGCCGCTGTCGATCTCCCGCTGCTGCCGCTCGGCGCTCCGGGCGATCTCCCGCTGGAAATAGCCCTGCTCGATGCCGGGGACCACGCCGCCGAGCGTCTCGATCTCTTCGAAGATGGCCTCGGCCCGGGCCTCCATCCGGTCCGTCGGGCTCTCGACGTAGTAGGAGCCGGCGAGCGGGTCGATGGTGTTGGGAACCCCGGTCTCGTACGCCAGGACCTGCTGGGTCCGCAGCGCGATCCGCACCGCCTTCTCCGTGGGCAGCGCCAGCGTCTCGTCCATGGAGTTGGTGTGCAGCGACTGGGTCCCGCCCAGCGCCGCGGCCATGGCCTGGTAGGCGACCCGGACGATGTTGTTCTCCGGCTGCGGCGCCACCAGTGAGACGCCCGCGGTCTGAGCGTGGGTCCGGAGCCGCCAGCTCTCCGGGCTCCCGGCGCCGAACTCCTCCTTCAGGTGGCGCGCCCAGATCCGGCGGGCGGCCCGGAACTTGGCGATCTCCTCGAAGAAGTCGTTGTGGACGTCGAAGAAGAAGGACAGACGCGGCGCGAATTCGTCCACGTCCAGGCCCCGCTCGACGCCCCTGCGCACGTACTCCAACCCGTTTCGGAGCGTGTACGCCAGCTCCTGCGCCGCCGTGGACCCGGCCTCCCGGATATGGTAGCCGCTGATGCTGATGGGGTTGTACTTCGGCGCGTTCTGGCTGGCCCACTCGAACATGTCGACGATCAGCTTGAGCGCCGGCTCGGGCGGGTAGATCCAGGCGTGCTGCGCCATGTACTCCTTGAGGATGTCATTCTGGACCGTACCCCGGAGCTTCTCGGGCGCCACTCCCTGCTTCTCCGCCGCGATGACGTAGAACGCGAACAACATGATGGCCGGGCCGTTGATGGTCATGGACACGCTGACCTGGTCGAGGGGGATCCCCTCGAAGAGCGTCTCCATGTCGGCCAGGCTCGAGATCGCCACGCCGCACTTGCCGACCTCGCCCAGAGAGCGCGGGTGGTCGCTGTCGTAGCCCATGAGCGTGGGGAAGTCGAACGCCACGCTGAGCCCGGTCTGCCCCTGCTCCAGCAGGTAGTGGTAGCGCTGGTTCGTCTCTATGGCCGTCCCGAAGCCCGCGAACTGCCGCTTGGTCCACAGCCGGGTCCGGTACATGGTGGTGTACGGCCCCCGGGTGAACGGGTACTCCCCGGGAAAGCCGAGCTTCCGATCGTAACGCCAGTCCGCGCCGAGATCGAGCGGCGTGTACAGCGGATCGACGCTCTCGCCGGAGATCGTGGTGAAGGCGATGTCCCGCTCCCCCACGGACTCGTAGTCGGCCTCCCAGCGTTCGAGCCGCGACCGCAGCTCGTCAAGCTCCGCCTGCTTCGCCCGGATCCCCTCCTCCAGCGCGGCGCGATCCGCTTGCCCGGCCTGAACCTGCCCTTCCGCTGTGCCCATGCTCCGCTCCCTGCTGTCCGCGATCAGTGCCCGCGTCTGGTTCCCCGTCTCGTTCCCCGTCCGCCGGCGCTTCGGTGCCGGCGGGACCGCTGTGGTACCGCTCCGCGCATACTCCTGCGCGCACGATACGAGCCGGCCTGCCACTCCACCACCTCCGTCAGGCGCATACGGCCCGGCGACGGTGGAGCGGACGATCAGCGGCCGATCGACCGCACGATCCGGTCGGCGACCTCGTACGGGGTGGTCTCTCCCGCGCTCAGCGCCGGCATCACGGCCTCCAGGATGGCCTGGCCGTCGCCCTCCTTCCATGTCCGGACCAGGAGGCGCTGCTGGACGGCGTCCCGCACCCGCTCCTCGAGGCGTGCCCGTCGGCGACGCTCCAGCTCGCCGCTGCCGGCGAGCCAGGCGGCGTGCCGGTCCAGCCCGTCCAGCAGTGTGTCCAGGCCGTCGCCCTTCTCGGCGGACGTGAGCAGCACGGGGATGGGCCACGGCTCCGACTCCGGCGCCTCCCCGCCCCTGGCCGTCGATTCCGGCCTTGCCGGCGTGGGGTCGCCGGCGTCCTCGAGGGCGCGGCGGGGGGGGCGCCCGGTCCCGGCGGTCGCCGCCGACTTCAGCTGCACGCCATGGTGGGCCGGCATGTTCCGCGTGCCCTCGCCGAGGCGAAAGTGCAGCATCATCTCCACCTCTCTGGCGAGTCGATCGGCACCCGGCCGATCGGCCTTGTTGACAACGAACACGTCGGCCGCCTCCATGAGCCCGGCCTTCATGGTCTGGATCGAGTCGCCGGACTCCGGCACCAGCACGACGGCCGTGGTGTCCGCCGCCGCGGCGATGTCCAGCTCGCTCTGGCCGACGCCCACCGTCTCCACCAGCACGAGATCGAAGCCGTACGCCGCCAGCACGTCCATCACCTCCCGGGTGGCGGCGGCGATGCCCCCGAGCGCACCCCTCGTGGCCATGCTCCGGATGAAGACGCCCTCGCCCTGGGCGACCTCGTTCATCCGGATCCGGTCGCCCAGCAGCGCGCCCCCGGTGTACGGGCTGGTCGGGTCCACCGCGATCACCCCCACCGTCTCCCCGCGCTCCCGGAACCGCCTGATCAGGGC
>JBKGZE010000379.1:0-3123 GCA_046545735.1 Gemmatimonadota bacterium
CCCCGGGCCGGCCGCCTCGCCGGCCCCTGGCTGCCCCGGGCCGGCTGCCTCGCCGGCCGGCTTCTGAAACTCGCGCGCGCGTGGGGCCGTACAACGGTGCGGGGTCACGTGTCGATCGATCGAAGGGACGGATGCCATGCGAGTACTGACGATCCTCCTCCTCGCGGCGCTGGCGGCGCCGGCGGCGGCCCAGGAGCGGGAGATCCGGAGCGCCAACCTTCCGCCCGAGCTCGAGTGGGAGCTGCTGCGCATGTACGAGGGCCGGGCGGAGCGGTACGACGGCCCGACGACGATCGAGCGGGGGCGGGTGGTGCGGGGGGACGTGGCGGCCATGGGCGGTCCGCTGGTGGTGAGGGGTCGTGTGGCGGGAGACCTGGCCATGGTCGGCGGCGACGTGATGATCGAGGCGGGCGGGTCGGTGGCTGGCCGGGTGACGGTGGTGGGAGGCGAGGTCCGACTGGCGGACGGGGCGGAAGTGGGTGGCACCATCACCGCGTACGCGGCGTCGGGCCGGTCGCTCGCGCGGCCCGATCGTGAGCAAGAAGACGACTGGGTTTGGTGGAAGCGTCGTCGGGACGATTACCGCGACCACGGGTTCTCGCGACTGGTGGTGCGGGCGGGGAGCGGCTACAACCGGGTCGAGGGTCTGCCGGTGATGTTCGGGCCGGTGATCCGGACGGGCGGTCCGGCGCCGTTGCGGCTCGAGGCGCTGGCCATCTGGCGCACGGAGTCGGAGTCGCTGGACACGGACCGCATGGGGTACCGCGTCGAGCTCGAGCAGTTCCTGGATCGGAGCCGTCGCTACGGGCTGGGCGGCTCGGTCTATTCGGTGGTCGACCCCCTGGACCGCTGGCAGATCAGCGATCTGGAAGCCTCCCTGGCCACGGTCCTCTTCCACCAGGACTACCGGGACCACTACGACCGTACCGGGTGGAGCGTGTTCGCCCGGGCGGAACCGGTGCGCGGGCTGGAAGCGCGGCTGGAGTACCGGCAGGAGGAGCACGGGGCGCTGGCGGCCGGGGACCCGTGGTCGCTCTTCCACGAAGACGACGACTGGCGTCCTCAGCCGCTCGTGGCGGAAGGCGACGTGCGGAGCGTGGTCGGGGCGGTCGAGCTCGACTTCCGGGACGACGACGAGGACCCGACCCGGGGCTGGTACGGGCGGCTCGCGGTGCAGCGGCCGGTGGGCGGCGACCTGGTCCGCCCGGCCCTCCTCGACGTGG
Source organism: Gemmatimonadota bacterium (assembly GCA_046545735.1). Classification (GTDB taxonomy): domain Bacteria; phylum Gemmatimonadota; class Gemmatimonadetes; order Longimicrobiales; family RSA9; genus JAWVYT01. Next base: position 1,224 of record JBKGZE010000379.1, read on the forward strand.
TCCCCAGCGGCGCGGCGCCGGGCGCCCTCCCGGATTTCCTCCCCGCCCGGGAGGCGGGCACGGACTTCTTCACGGGGCAGCTGGACCTGCGTCGGTATCTCCGGGTGGGCTGGGACTCGCAGCTCATCCTGCGCGCGGTGGCCGGCGGCAGCCTCGACGGCACGGCGCTGCCCCCGCAGTTCCAGCACGCGCTGGGCGGGATCGGCACGCTCCCGGGGTTCCCCACCTTCCATGCCGACTGCGGCGCCCGCAGCCTGGCCGGCGGCCGGGGAGCCAGCACGTACTTCCCCGCGTACGGCTGCGACCGGTTCGCCCTGGCCCAGGTGGAGTATCGCGGCAACCTGGCCCTCGATTTCGGCATCGGGGAGCCCGACTACTACGACGACGAGTGGTGGGGCTACGTCGACATCGACCTGAGCCCGACCTGGGCCGTCTTCTTCGACGCCGGCCAGGGGTGGGCGTACGAGGATCCGACGCGCGGGCCGGACCGCGACACCGGGCTCCTCCTCGATGCCGGCCTCGGGTTCCTGCTCGGCGACCTCGGGATCTATGCCGCCCTGCCCCTGAACGGGGACGTGGAGCAGGAGCCCCGCTTCTTCGTGCGCCTCGGCCGCCGGTTCTGATCGTCGCGACCCGGTGGTCCGGCCCCGGTCGCGCCGGCCCCCGGCCTACTCGCCCGTCGGGTCCCGCCCAGCCGTCCGGCCCCGGTCGCGTCGGCCCCGGGCCTACTCGCCGGCGCCGGTGACGAACACCGTCTGGGTGGGGTAGGCGAACTCGATCCCGAGCGCCTCGAAGCGGCTGAAGAGCTCGAGGTTGATGGCCTGCTGGGTGTCCATGTACGTGTTGTAGTCCGGCACCAGCATGTAGTAGACGACCTCGAAATCGAGGGACGACGGGCCGTAGCCCTGGAAGTGAGCCCGGTCGAAGCGCGTGTTCTCCTCCGCCTCGATGACTTCCCGAACCACCGCGGGGATCCGCTCCAGCTGCTCCCGCGAGGTCTGGTAGACGACGCCGAAGGAGAAGAGGATCCGCCGCTCGTTCATCCGCTTGTAGTTGCGGATCCGGCTGGAGAGCAGGTCGTTGTTGCTGAACACCAGCTGCTCGCCGGAGAGGCTGCGGATCCGGGTCGTCTTGAGGCCGATGTGCTCGACCGTGCCCATCATGTCGCCCACGATGATGAAGTCTCCGATGACGAACGGCTTGTCGAGCACGATGGAGAGGGAGGCGAAGAGGTCGCCCAGGATGTTCTGGGTCGCCAGCGCCACCGCGATCCCGCCCACGCCTAGCCCCGCGATCAGCGCCGTGATGTCGACGTTGGCCGTGTCGAGTGCCACCAGGGCGATCAGGACCCAGAGCGCGAGCCGGAGCAGGAATCCGACGAACCGGAGCGTGGTCGCGCTGGCCGCGTCCTCCTCCATCATCCGGGCCGTGTAGTGGTGCAGCGAGACGGTGATCGCCGCGTTCCCCCAGATGGCGATCTGGAGGAGGAGCGCGATGAAGACCAGCGCCTGCACGATGTCGCGGACGTGGTCGGGCAGGATCAGCGCCTGGGCCCCGGCCAGGAGGGAGAGGGCCACCAGGAAGAACGGCTTCGTCCGGTCCAGGATGGCGGCGGCCAGGTCGTCCAGATCGTTGGCGGTCCGGTCGGCAAGGCGCTTCAGCTGCCGGACCACGAGCGATTTCGCGAACCCCACCACCGCGAGCACGACCACCGCGATCAGAGCCGCCAGCAGCCACGTTTGCGTGGAGTTGCCGTAGAACGTGTAGGCGAGGAATTCCATTTCGGTCGGGTGTGCGGGTCGGACGAGGAGAGAAGGTATTGGCGAACGCGCGAGGGTGCCAGGCGGGGGGCGGGTGGCTGGTGGCGCGTGGCGCGTGGCGCGTGGCTGGTGGCGCGTGG
>JBKGZE010000380.1:0-3121 GCA_046545735.1 Gemmatimonadota bacterium
CGCTCGAGTCCTCCTGCCCGTTCCGTCCCGGACCCCCGCGCCCCGGGCAGCCGCGTGCCGGGCAGGCTGGTGCCGGGCAGGCTGGTGCCGGGCAGGCTGGTGCCGGGCAGGCTGGTGCCGGGCAGCCTGGTGCTGGGCAGCCTGCTACTCGGGAGTCTGGCCTCGTGCAGCGTGGTCCGGCACCCCGCGGCCGAGTTCCGTGGCGACCGGCCGCCGCCGGTGGCCTCGCCCGAGGAGGTGGCCACGACGGTCATCCGGCCTCGCGACATCGAGGCCCACATCGCGTTCCTGGCGGCCGACGCTCGCCAGGGCCGGGCCACGCCGAGCCGGGGGCTCGACCGGGCCGCCGCCTGGATCGCCGAGCGCTTCCACGGCGCCGGCCTGCGCGCCGCGGGCGACTCCGGTGGGTATCTCCAGTACTGGCCGATGGATACGGCCCGGGCCGAAGCCGGGGCCCCGGCCGATACGGCGTCGCCGGCCGATACGGCGCCACCGGCCGATACGGCGCCACCGGCTGACACGGCGGCCCGTCGGGAGGGGGGCGCCGGCGGTACCGTGCTCGTGCCGAACGTCGTCGGGCGCCTGCCGGGAAACGACCTCACGAGGGCGGACGAGTACGTGGTGCTCGTCGCGCATTTCGACCACCTGGGGGTGGGCGAGCCCGATGCCTCGGGGGACTCGGTCTACAACGGCGCCGACGACAACGCTTCCGGAGTCGCCGCGCTGGTGGAGGTGGCGGAGGCGTTCGCGGCTCTCCCGGAGCCGCCCGCGCGACCCGTCCTCTTTCTGGCCGTGAGCGGGACCGAGCGGGAGATGCTGGGCTCCACCTGGTACGCCGCACACCCCACGGTCACCCTGTCCCGGGCGGTGGCGGTGCTGAACATCGACATGATCGGACGGAACGCCCCCGACAGCATCGGCGTGGTGGGGTACCGATCGTCGTCGCTGGGTCCGCTCGTCGAGGAGCTGGCCGCCGCCGCCCCGGACCTCGGCCTCGTCGTGCAGCCCGACTCCGCGCCGGAGCGCGACCTCTTCTCCCGCGGCGACCACCTCCCTTTCGCCCGCCGAGGGATTCCCGCCATCCGTGTCTTCTCCGGCCTGCACGACGACTACCACACTCCCGCCGACGAGGCTGCCGCCGTCGATGACCGGAAGGTGGCCCGGGTCGCCCGGCTCGTCTTCCTCACCGCGCTGCGGCTTGCCTCACAGGATAGGCGGCCCGCCTGGACGGAGGCGGGGCGCGAGGCGATCCGGCCACCCGAGTAGGGAGAGGTTGCCGGACGCCGGCGCGGGCCACACCTTCCCCACGCGCCGGCCGAAAAAGAAAGCGAGCGCTCGTTTTCTTTGCTGCGGACGCCGCAACGATGCAGGGATCGCCGCGGGCTGGCCATGGCTCGATGCGCCAGCATCCGGGCTCGATGCGCCAGGCCCGGCCCCCTGCTCCGACGGCCGGGGCGCTACGCCAGCACGGGACTGAATTCGCTACGGGATGAACCTTCTGACTCCGCCGCTCATGGCGGCCGGGGTGTCGAGCACCCGGCTCTGGGGCGCCACGGGCCTGACCGCCACGATCGGCTCTGGCGGCGTGGTCGCGGCGCCCGGTCCGCTCCAGGAGGCGGTGCCCGGCGCGACGCCGGCCATCGAGGTGGACGCCTGGGCGCTGGGCGCATTCCTGGTCTACCTGACGCTACTGATGGGGATCGGGATCTGGTCGGCCCGATTCTCGTCGGCCGGTCTGAGCGAGTTCTTCCTGGGCGGCCGGAAGATGAACCGGGTGGTGGTGGCGCTGTCGGCGGTCGTTTCGGGGCGGAGCTCCTGGCTGCTGCTGGGCGTGACGGGGATGGCGTTCACCATGGGCGCGTCGGCGCTGTGGGCGGTTGCGGGCTACACGTTGGTCGAGGCCCTGCTCTTCCTCTACTACGCGCCCCGCCTCCGTCGCTTCAGCGAGCATTACGACGCCATCACCGTCCCTGACTTCTTCGCGATCCGGTTCGGGGACCGGGGCGGTCTGCGGGTGGCGCTCGCGGTGGTGATCCTGGTCTTCATGGTGGCCTACGTGGCCGCGCAGTTCGTCGGGGGCGGGAAGGCCATCGGGACGAGCTTCGGGCTGAGCCCGGGGACGGGGATCCTTCTCACGGCCGGATTCGTCCTGGGGTACACGGTGCTGGGCGGCTTCATGGCGGTGAGCCTGACGGATACGGTGCAGGCGGTGTTCATGCTGGTCGCGTTGCTCGTGCTGCCGTGGGTCGCGATCACGGAGTTCGGCGGGTGGAGCGCCATGGTCACCGAGCTGACGGCGCTGGATCCGGGGCTGCCCGACCCGTTCACCCTCTCGCTGGGGGCCGGGCTCGGGTTCATCGGGATCGGCCTCGGCTCACCGGGAAACCCCCACATCCTGGTGCGCTACATGTCCATCGCCAGCGCGCGCCAGCTGCGGTTCTCCGCTCTGGTCGGCACGCTGTGGAACGTGCTCATGGGAGCCGGGGCGGTGCTGATCGGGATGATCGGACGCGCGTACATCAACGATGTCGCCCGACTCCCGCTGGCGGACCCGGAGAACATCTTCCCGGTGCTGGCCCAGGAGCACCTCCCGGCCGTGCTCTTCGGGATCGTGGTGGCGGCGATCTTCTCGGCCATCATGTCGACGGCCGACTCGCAGCTGCTGGTGGCCGCCTCCACCGTGGTGCGGGACGTGTACGAGAAGGTCGTCCGCCAGGGGCGGCCGCTGCCGCAGCGGACGCTGGTGGTCATGAGCCGCGTCGTCGTCTCCGGACTGGTGCTCCTAGCGCTGCTGCTGGGCTGGGCGGCGGACGAGCTGGTCTTCTGGCTCGTCCTCTTCGCCTGGGCCGGGCTGGGCGCCGCGCTCGGGCCCACGTCCATCCTCGCCCTCTTCTGGCGCGGCACCACCCGGGCCGGAGTGTTCGCCGGTCTCGCCGCTGGAACGCTCACCACGTTCCTCTGGTACTTCACTCCGGCGCTCAAGGGCGCACTGTACGAGCTGATCCCCGCGTTCGCCGCGGGACTGATCGCGACCGTGGTGGTGAGCCTCGCGACCCGCCCGCCGTCCGGGACCGAGGCGATGTTCGAGACCATGCAGAAGGAGGAACAGTGAAGCATACAC
>JBKGZE010000381.1:0-3120 GCA_046545735.1 Gemmatimonadota bacterium
CCTCTGCCGGAGGCCGGACCACGTACACGATCTCGAACGTCGAGCCCAGCGAGCGGATGCCGATCTACGTGTCGGTGAAGGCGCGGAGCGGGGGCTCCGGCGGGGTGGAGCGGCTGCTGCGCTGGAGCTTCATCGGGACCTCGCCGGCCCTTCGACTCGACACCAGGGCGCCGATCTGGGACGGGCAGCTGCGGCGCGGCGAGGCCCCGAGCGGCTCGGGGACGGAGTTGGTCGAAGGCGCCACCGTGGAGACGACGGCGGTGAGCCAGATCGCCCCGGCAAGCTCGTACACCATGGCGTCTCCGGTTTGCCCGGTGGACACGCCCGCGTTCCCGGGAACGGCGCAGATTGCGGGCTCCATCACCGGGACCATCGGTGGCGGCAGCCTGACCTGGGGCGGCTCGCTCACCTCGTCCGGTCCCGCCGGGTCGCCGCTGGGTGGCGGCTCGGGGCCGACCGGTGAGCCCCCGACGGAGATCTTCCGGCGGCCCACGGCCATGGATGTCGGGTCGGGGATCCGCCGCTACCACTGGCGGATCTCCACGTCTCCGATCTCCGCGTACAGCGAGTCCGGCTGGGTGGAGCACGAGGAAGAGAGCATCACCATCACCGGCGCGCCGCTCGACTACTACACGGACTTCTACATCGCCGTGGTGGCCGAGGACCACGCCGGGTTGATGACTCCGCCCCTGACCTACGGCCCGTTCCGGCCGTGGGACGCCACGGGGCCCGACGCGCCGGTTCTCTGTGGCCGGACCACGCCTAGGGGCCTGGGTGTGGAGATCGACTCTGCGTCGGTCGACCCCCAGACGGGCGTCCTTGGATACCGCTACCGGGTGCTGAGCGCCGATGGGACGGTGGTCCGCGACTGGGGTGAAACGGTGGACTGGTCGGCGGGCGATGGCGCCCGCGCGACCGACGCCCTGGGGCTCACGGACGGCCAGTCCTACAAGCTGGAAGTGCAGGGTGTGAACAACACGGGGATAGCCGGGAAGGAGGCGCACACCCAGCCCATGATGTTCGATGGCAGCGCGCCATCGATGCCTTCGTTCGTCGACTCGTGGCGGTCGCGGCATGGGAGCCGGCTCTACATCACCTTCTCGATCCCCTCCGATGTGTCAGGGATCATCGCGTACCAGGCGGCGGTGGGGACCACGACGGACGGCACGGACATCCTGTACCCCACCACCGTCTCATCGGGGGCGGGGCAGCGGACGCTGAGCATGCAGGTGCCGATGTCCCTCGACGACGACGATGTCCTGTACGTCCGGTTCCGATCCATCAACGGCGTCGGACTCCCCAGCTCCATGCGAACGGTGCTGCTGACACCGGATGGACAGCTGGTCACCACAGCGACGAACGCCACCGGGAAGAGCCACGTTCAGCAGCAGAAAGTCCCATGACCGCTCACGCATCGAAGCGCAGCACGGCCCTGGCCGCACTTGCCGCCCTCGCGGCTCTCGCGCTCCTCTCGCCGGCCGTAGCAGAGGCGCAGGGCAGGCCACGGCTCGTGCCCGTCCCCAGGGGGGACACCGTCTTCCTGTACCTCATGTCGCCCCCGCCTCTCCACTCGGGACTTCTCGTGGACCGGGCCGCGCCCGGTGACACCCTCGAGCGACTGACCCCCGCCCCGGTTCGGCCGGCCCGCAGCCCGCGCGACGTGGAAGCCATGCTCGGCACCGAGCTGGACGAGGTGATGGGGCTGGCGCAGGTCGGTCATCCGGCCCGACTGGTTTCCCGGCTCCGGTCGAGCCCGCTCGCGGGACTGGCCGCCACCGTCCTCTACCCCGCCGCCGCCGACGTGCTGGCCCGTCGCTACGTGGATGCGGGGGTCCGGCCGGGCGCAGAGTACGAGTACCGGGTCACGCTGCTGGGCCCCACGGGCGCGCCGCTGGGGGACGCCCTCACCACTCGCGTCCGCGTACGGGACCGGGAGCCGGTGGCGCCACCGACCCTCCAGGCGGAGCCCGGGGACGGCGAAGTGCTCCTCGAGTGGGAGTATCCCCAGTATCGGGAGGGCGACCACGCGGTGGGCTTCCACGTCTATCGGCGCCCCGCCGGACAGGACTCGGCCGCCTTCCGCCGCCTGAACGCGGCGCCGCTCCTGCGCAACGACGCCGCCCCCCGGATCTACCGGGACCAGACGGCCGGGACCGGGGTGCGATACGAGTACCAGGTCCGGGCGGTCGACCTGGTCCGGAGGCAGAGCGGACCGAGCCCGACGGCGGTGGCCGCGGCGCAGGACCGTACCCCGCCCATGCCGCCCAGGGACGTGGTGGCGGCACCTGGCGACGGGGAGGTCTACCTGGTCTGGCGTCGGTCCCGGGAGCCCGACGCCGCCGGTTACATCGTTCGGCGGGCAGAGCGCCTCGAGGGGCCGTTCCGGCGACTCCACGCGCTGCCCATCCCCGCCGCGGACCCCGAGTGGCTGGACACCGACGTGACGCCGGACGTCCAGTATTTCTATCGGGTCTACGCCGTGGACGAGGCGGGCAACGAGAGCGCCGCCCACGGGCTCGAGCAGGCGCTCCCCGAGGATCGGACGCCGCCCGCGCCGCCGGCGGACCCCGCCGTGGAGGTGGACGGCCGCCGGCTGACGATCCGGTGGGCGGCGTCGCGCTCACAGGACGTCCTCGGCTACTACGTCTACCGGGGCGACGGCCCCGATCGGCTGGTGCGGCTCGTCGAGGAGCCGGTCCCGGAGACGGTCTTCGTCGATTCCGGCTTCGGCGGCGACGGGCTCGCCCCCGGCGGGGAGTACGCCGTGGCGGTCTCGGCCGTGGACCGGGCGTACAACGAGTCGGAGCCGGTGACGGCGACCGTGGCGGTCCCGGACGACGAGGCGCCCACGCCGCCCACCGGCTTCTCCGCCCGCAACGTTCGCGGCCGCTACGTCGAGCTGCGCTGGTCGCCGAGCGTGGCGCTGGATGTGGCGGAATACGCGGTGAGCCGGGTCGCTCTGGGCGATAGCCCGGGCGAGCCGGGCTTGGCGCCCGGCGGGGCTGGCGCCGGGGCCGGCGCCGAGGCCGTCGAGCTCGGCACCGTGCCCGCCGAACGTCGCGCGGCCGCCTTCCGGGACACCACCGCGTACGGCGCCGTAGATCAGCCACTCGGCACCCA
>JBKGZE010000382.1:0-3111 GCA_046545735.1 Gemmatimonadota bacterium
GGTACGTGCAGTCCGCGACGATCTTCGGCGCCCCCGTCCTGGTCGTGTGCTGGGTCACCACGTAGACCGATTTGACGCCGGCCACCAGGTCCATGGCGCCGCCCACGGCCGGGATCGCGTCGGCCTCGCCGGTGGACCAGTTGGCCAGGTCGCCGCGCTCGGAGACCTGCATGGCGCCGAGGACGCAGATGTCGATATGGCCGCCCCGGATCATCGTGAAGCTGTCCGCGTGGTGGAAGAACGACGCGCCGGGGATCGCCGTGACGGGCTTCTTGCCCGCGTTGATGAGGTCGGGATCCTCTGCGCCCGGCGTCGGCGCGGGCCCCATCCCGAGCAGTCCGTTCTCGGTCTGCAGGATGATCTCGCGGTCGGCCGGCACGAACTGGGCGACGAGCTCGGGAATGCCGATCCCGAGGTTCACGTAGGACCCGTCCGGGATGTCGCCGGCCACCTGCCTCGCCATCTCTTCGCGGCTCCAGCCGGCCGCGGCCTCCCGGGGCGCGGTCACGGGTAGCACCGTCCTTCCCTGACCAGCTGCGATTCCTGTTGTGGCTCGGGCACGACCACCACCGAATGGACGAAGATGCCGGGCGTCACCACGTGCTCGGCGTCGATGCCGCCGGGCTCGACCATCTCCGCTACCTGCACGATGGTGGCCTCCGCCGCCGTGCACATGATGGGGCCGAAGTTACGGGCGGTCTTGTTGTAGACCAGGTTGCCATAGCGGTCCGCCTTCTCCGCCTTCACCAGCGCGAAGTCGGCCCGGATCCCGCGCTCCATCACGTAGTCCTGGCCGTCGAAGGTCCTGACCTCCTTGCCCTCGGCCAGCACCGTCCCCACGCCGGCGGGCGTGTAGAAGGCCGGGATGCCGGCGCCGCCCGCACGGATCCGCTCGGCCAGCGTGCCCTGCGGGACCAGCTCCAGCCCGATCCTGCCGGCGCGATAGAGCTCGGGGAACACCATGGAGTTGGCGCTCCGCGGATACGAGCAGATCATCCGCGCCACCTGGCCGTTGGCGATCAGCGCAGCGAGGCCCACGCGACCGCTCCCCGTGTTGTTGCTCACCACCGTCAGCCCGCGGGCGCCATGGTCGATGAGGGCGTGGATGAGCTCGATGGGGCTGCCCGCCTCGCCGAAGCCGCCGATCATGACCACCGCGCCGTCGTGGATCGCCGCCACGGCGGCCGCCGGCGACGCCACGCGCTTGTCGATCATCGCCCGCCCCCCGCGGCCGCTCGGCGGCGGCGCTCCGCCCCGACGCTCATCGCCGGTGGACCGCCGCCAGCCCGTCCTCGATCTCCTTCAGCTCGTCCTCGAAGAAGAAGTCGGGCGTATCGAACGGCTCGAGCTCCGTCACGCTGTTGGTCGTCGCGTCGTAACGGGCCAGGAAGACCCTGTCCATCCATTCCATGTTGCGGCTCTGGGTGAACTTGAGCGCGAACGCCTTCTCCCCGCCCACCTCCACGGTGCCGAGCAACGACAGCTTCCCGGCCGACGTGGTCATGGAGATGTACCGGGACGGCCGGCTGATGGACGGCAGTGAGCGGTAGACCCTGCTGAAGACCTCGACGATGTCGGCCAGGGGCGCGCTGAAGTAGTGGTGCTCGCCGGTCGGCCGGGCGCAGTACATGGAGTGGAAGCCGACCCGCAGCATGGCCAGCGCGTTCCCGAGGTCGATCCAGTTCTGAGCCGAGCGCTCCACGTCCACCCTGCCCTCCTCGTCGGTGAACAGGCTGATGTGGTTCATGATCGGGCTCTGGCTCCGGACCAGCGCGCCGTTCCGCTGGAGCCGGCGGATGGCGGCGATGGTGCTCGGGTTCAGCAGCTCCCGCGGCGTCGAGAAGTGGGCCATCCAGGCCAGCTGGACCCCGCCATCCACGATGGTCCTGAAGAACTCCAGGTACTCGTCGTACTCCCGCGTGAGGATCAGCTCCGGATGATAGCTGAGCGCGCGCGACGCCAGCCGGATGGTGCGCACGTGCCCCAGCGCCGGCTCGTCCAGGATCGGCGTCACGTACTCCCGCAGGCGATCGATGGGCATGTATCCGCCATCGCCGCCGGTGATCAGCAGGTCCGTGACCTCGCGGTGCTCGCGAAGGTAGCGATGGACCTGGCCGATGTCCTCCTGCACGAACATGTCCTGGTCCCCGCGGACCTGCGCGTGCCGGAAGCAGTACGTGCAGAACGCGAAACAGCTCTGCGTCGTCCGGTCGAAGAGGAGCTGGCAATGGGGGTACTTGTGCTGGCTTCCCGCGACGATCTCCAGCCCCCCCTCGGTCTCGATCCACGGCTTGTTGAGGAGTTGGTGGCCGTCGTGCGGGTTCGTCTTCTCCATGTAGTCCGAGATCACCCGCCGCCGTTCCACGTCGCTCCCGGCGCGGGCGTGCGCCTCCACCAGCTCGGGGCGCAGCATTCCCGGCTGCGGGATGACCAGCTGGAACATGGAGTCGCGCTCGTAGTCGTCCCAGTCGATGCTGTTGAGCGCGTGCCGCGTGGCCAGGAACCGGTACACCTCCGCGAAGAGCTCACGCTCATGGACGTGCCCGATGTGGATCCCGTTCTCCTCCAGGATCCCCATCACCGCGCGCAGCCCCGGCAGCCCCGCGTACTGCTCCCGTCCGCGGAACAGCAACGGCCGCGTCTCGAGCAGGCCGGAATGCTGCGGATAGTTGGAATGGAGCCGGCCCAGCAGGGCGGCGGGCAGGAGATTCTCGGTTTCGATGATCTCCCGCGTCTCCGGGCAATAGCCGTTGCGGTCCAGGAGCGCGGCCACGTGGGCCGGGCTGATGACGGATGTGATCGTCTCCGCCGTAACGGACGCGTCCAGCGTGGGGCGCGTGGCCATCGATATCGTCTCTCGGGTCAGAAACCCGTGTCAGCCAGGTCACGGACGGCTTCCGAGCGGACCTGCTCACAAGCCCGAAAGCCGCCATAGCCAGAAGGAATCGCCCGGGAAGGTAGCAGGTCCCGTCCGGACGGCAAGGGCCATCCCCGGCGGGCCGTCGACGGAGGACTGCGGAGGACCGGCGGAAGGATCGGCGGACGGATCGGCGGAAGGATCGGTCGTCGGACGGAGTGCGAGCGCCCGCTGGCATTTGCGGCCCACGGGCG
>JBKGZE010000383.1:0-3109 GCA_046545735.1 Gemmatimonadota bacterium
AGCTCCGGATGCGCCTCCGCGTACGCTTCCCAGCGCCTGCGCCATTCCGCCCGGCGTCCCCGACCCACGTCGCGGGCCTCACCCATGTGCTCGCGGACCTCATCCGGCACATGGAAAGTGAGGTCCTCGGGCCAGCCGAGGTTCCGCTTCGTCGCCGCCACCTCCTCCGGCCCCAGCGGCGAGCCGTGGGCATCGGCGGTCCCGGCTTTCGCCGGCGAGCCGTACCCGATCACCGTCCGCACGGCGATCATCGACGGCCGGGGGTCCCGCTTCGCCGCCTCGATGGCCGCATTCACCGCATCCAGGTCGTTGACGTCGTCCACTCGAGCCGTGTGCCACCCGTAGGCCGCGAAACGGGCCTCCACGTCCTCGCTGAACGCCAGGTCCGTATCCCCTTCGATGGTGATCCGGTTGTCATCCCAGAAGGCGATCAGCTTCCCTAGCCCGAGATGGCCCGCCAGCGACGCCGCCTCCGACGCCACCCCCTCCATCAGGTCTCCGTCGGAGCACACCACGTAGGTGTGGTGGTCGATCACCTCGTGGTCCGGACGGTTGTAGACCGCCGCCAGGTGGCGCTCCGCCATGGCCATCCCCACCGCGTTGGCGAAGCCCTGACCCAGCGGACCGGTGGTCGTTTCGACCCCCGGCGTGTGCCCATGCTCCGGGTGCCCCGGTGTGATGCTCCCCCACTGCCGGAAGTTCCGCAGCTCCTCCAGCGGGAGGTCGTAGCCAGTCAGGTGGAGCATCGAGTACAGCAGCATCGATGCATGGCCCGCCGACAGGATGAACCGGTCCCGGTCCGGCCACGACGGGTCCGACGGGTCGTGGCGGAGGTGGTCCCGCCAGATCGCGTACGTCAGCGGCGCCAGTGCCATGGGCGTGCCGGGATGCCCGGAGTTCGCCGCCTGGACCCCGTCCATGGACAGGGTGCGGATCGTGTCAATGCTCAGCTGTGCGGCCGTTGCGGATTCTGTTGCCATTACTGACCTTCGGTGATCGTGAATCGGTAGATGGTCCGGCTCTCGTACTCCTCACCCGGACGCAGGATCGTCGACGGGAAGGATGGCTGGTTCGGGCTGTCGGGGAAATGCTGCGTCTCCATGGCGAAGCCCGTGCGGTGCTCGTACATCACCCCGTCCTTCCCCGTGATCGTTCCGTCCAGGAAGTTGCCACTGTAGAACTGTAGCCCGGGCTCCGTCGTCTCGATCTCCATCACCCGGCCACTCTCCCGCTCGGTCACCCGCGCCGCCAGCCGGGGCTCTTCCGCCGGACCGTCGCGCCGCAATACGAGGTTGTGGTCGTACCCCAGCCCGAACCGGATCTGCTCGGAGCCCGCTTCGATCTCCCGTCCGATCGCCTTCGGCTCCGTGAAGTCGAACGGCGTCCCCTCCACCGGCCGCATCTCTCCCGTGGGGATCAGCGTCGAGTCCACCGGCGTGAAGTGCTCCGCCGCGATCATGACCTCGTGGTCCAGGATCGTGCCCCCACCGTGCCCCGCCAGGTTGAAGTAGCTGTGCTGCGTCAGGTTCACCGGCGTCGCTTCGTCGCTCACCGCGTGATAGTCGAAGATCAGCTCGTTCTCGTCGTTGAGCGTGTACGTGACCGTCGCCTCCAGCGTCCCCGGATAGCCTTCCTCTCCCGCCGGGCTCGTGTACGTGAAGATCAGCCCCTGCGCACCCTCCCGGGAGAACGGCTCGGCGGCCCACACCTTCGTGTGGAATCCGTCCGGACCTCCGTGCAGCGCGTTCGGACCGTTGTTCGCCGCCAGCGTGTGCGTCTCCCCGTCCAGCGTGAACTCCGCCCCTGCGATCCGGTTGCCGAAACGACCGATGATCGCACCGAAGTACGGCGAGTTGTCCGCCACGTACTCGTCCACCGTCTCGTACCCCAGCACCACGTCCGCGAACTCGCCGGTACGGTCCGGGACCATCAGCGACACGATGATCCCACCGTAGTTCGTCACCCGGGCCTCCACGCCGTTCGCGTTCCGCAGCCTGTACAGCTCCACCGGCTCGCCGTCCACATCGCCGAACGGCTCGCCCACCGGCGTCCCGGTCGCCTCCAACCTCCCCATATCACTCTGCTCCCCGCACGCCGTCAGTGCGACCACGGCCACACACATCGCACGGCATATCCACCTCGGTCCGTGGATCCGTTTCATCCTCTCGACCCCTCCTCCGGTAGACGCTCCGCGCCGCCTCGACGGCCCGACGAGTTAAGGATTGTCAAACCTGCCTGAACCAGTCTAACATCAGGGGACACCACCCGCGGCCCCGTGCTCGACGCCATCCGCACCACCGCGGCGCGCTGACCGGCTTCTCTCCATGGACCGCCTGCCCGCATGGATACTCACGCTCCGTCGACGGCGGCGAGCGTCTCGTCGATCGCGGTCAGCTCGTCATCGGAGAAGTCGAGGTGGTCGAGGGCGGCGACGTTCGCCTCTACCTGCTCGACGCGGCTGGCGCCGACGAGGGCGGAGGTGACGGCGGGGTGGCGGAGGACCCAGGCCACGGCCATCTGGGCGAGGGACTGGCCGCGCTCGGCGGCGATCTCGTTCAGGCGACGCAGGCGGGCCCTGACCTCGTCGGTGACCGCATCGGACTGGAGCGCGCCGTGCGATTTCGCGGCGCGGGAGCCGGCGGGGATGTTGCCGAGGTACCGGTCGCTGAGGAGTCCCTGGGCGAGGGGGGAGAAGACGATGCAGCCGACGCCCTCGTCGCGGAGCAGCTCCAGGAGACCGTGCTCGGGCTCTCGCACGAACATGCTGTACTTGGGCTGGTGGAGGACGAAGGGAGTGCCGAGGGACTCCAGGATCCCGAGCGCCGCCCGGGTCCGGTCGGGGCCGTAGTTGGAGATGCCGGCGTACAGGGCCTTGCCGGATCGAACGGCCTGGTCGAGGGCCCCCATGCTCTCTTCGAGGGGCGTCTCGGGATCGGGCCGGTGGTGGTAGAAGACGTCGACGTACTCGAGCCCCAGGCGTTTGAGACTGGCGTCGAGGCTGGCCAGGAGGTACTTCCGGGAGCCCCAGTCGCCGTAGGGCCCGGGCCACATGTCGTAGCCGGCCTTGGTGGCGATGAACAGCTCGTCCCGGTGGCCGGCCAGGTCGCGC
>JBKGZE010000384.1:0-3103 GCA_046545735.1 Gemmatimonadota bacterium
CCGCCGCCCAGGCGCCCGCCGCGAGGGACGCGGGCCGGGATGCGGCCGCGGCCGCCGTCCGGATTGCGGACCGGGACACGGCGATCCCGTCGCCCGAGGAGCATTTCGGGTTCCGGATGGGCGCCGACGGGCGCCTGGCCGACTGGGACGAGCTCGCGGCGTACTACCGGCTGCTGGCCGAGCGGAGCGACCGGGTGCTGGTGCGGGAGATGGGCCCGAGCACGCTGGGGAACCCGTTCTACGTGCTCTTCGTCTCATCGCCGGAGAACCTGGCGCGGCTGGACGAGCTGCGGCGGCTGAACGCGACGCTGGCGGACCCGCGGGGCGCATCGCCCGCGGAGGTCGAGCGCGCCATCGCGAACGGGAAGGCGGTCGTCGCCCAGTCGTACGGCCTGCACGCGTCGGAGGTGGCCGCGACGCAGGCGGCCGCCGAGCTGGTCTGGGAGATGGCCACGCGGAACGACGAGGACATGCGACGGATCCTCGACGAGACCGTCGCCATCCTGTTCCCGTCGCTGAACCCGGACGGCACCACGTGGCTGGCCGACTGGGTGGACGAGACGGCCGGGACGGACTACGAGGGCACGGGGCTGCCGTGGCTCTACCACCACTATATCGGCCACGACAACAACCGCGACGCCTTCATGCAGAATACGGCCGAGAGCGTGTGGGCGGGGCAGATCATCTTCCGCGAGTGGGTGCCGCAGGCGTTCATCGACCACCACCAGATGGGCGCGTACGGGCCGCGGTTCTACGTGCCGCCGTACGCCGAGCCGATCCGACCCGACGGCGACCCGCTGGTCTGGCGGGAGATGAGCTGGTGGGGCGGCCACATGGCCTACGACCTGGAGGCCGCGGACCGGAGCGGCGTGGCGGGGGCGAGCATCTACAGCGGCTGGGGCCACTTCGGGTTCCACTGGATCACCCCCTTCCACAACATCGCCGGGATGCTGACCGAGGCGGCCAGCGCCCGCCTGGCCTGGCCGCTCTACATCCACCCCGACCAGCTCGAGGGCCGGCCGGGGCGGGGGCTGCCCGAGTACGAGGCCCAGACCACCTTCCCGAACCCGTGGCCCGGCGGCTGGTGGACCGTTCGCGACGTCGTCGAGCTGCAGTTGATCTCCTCCCTGTCCGCGTTCGACCTGGCGGCCAGGAACCGGGAGACGGTGCTGCGGAACCACTACCGCAAGGCGCTCCGGCAGACGGAGCGGGGCGAGCGGGCCGAGCCCGTCCACAACGGGCCCGAAGGCTCTCTGGCCGCCTTCATCATCCCGGCCGAGCAGCACGACGCGCTCACGGCGGTGGAGATGGTCGAGAAGCTCCTCCAGCAGGGCGTCGAGGTCCGGCGGGCGCCCGACGAGTTCGTCCACGAGGGCCGCGTCTACGGCGCCGGCTCCTGGGTGGTTTCCATGGCGCAGCCCAAGCGGGGCCTGATCCGCTGGCTCCTCGGCCGGACTTTCTATCCGGACAACACCTACACCCGCTACCGCGACGGCTCGCCCATCCGGCCGTACGACCTGGCCGGCCACGTCATGGCGGAGTTCATGGGCGTGCGCGTCGACCCCGTGGCCACGCCCGTGGCCGTGGCCACCTCCCGGGTGGTCCCCGACTTCCGCGTCGACGTCATCGAACGGATCCCGTACGTCACCTCGGGCATCGAGCCCGCGGGCACCGTCGCCCGCGGCGCGTTCGGGTACCGGCTGGACGGCCGGCAGAACGCCGCGTTCCGGGCGGTGAACATGCTCTGGGACGAGGGCGTCGAGGTGCGGCGCGTCCGGGCGGCGGGCTCGCCCGCACGCAATGCTCCCGCGCCGGCCGCCTCGACGCTCCGCGCCGGCGATTTCGTGATCCCGGCGGACGCCGCGGAGTCGGCGCTGCGCGCGGTCGCAGCCGAGACCCACGTCGCCTTCGAGCCGCTGGAAGAGCAGCCCACCGCCGCGCCCGTGGAGCGGCAGCGCATCGCCATGTACCGCCGCTACTACGGCGGCAACATGGACGAGGGATGGACCCGGCTCGTCCTGGAGCGGTTCGGATTCCCCTACGAGCGCCTGACGGACGACCGGATGCGCCAGGGCGACCTCATCGACGACTTCGATGTGATCATCCTGCCGTCCGACAATCCGAGCACCATGAAGGGACCGGGCGAGGGCCAGGCGTCCGGGCGCTACCAGCGCTACCTCGACCGCTACCCGCCCGAGTACCGCAGCGGCTTCGGCCGCGAGGGCGTCGAGGCGCTCGACGCGTTCGTGCAGGCCGGCGGCACCCTGGTCACATTCGGCCAGGCCGGCGACCTGCCCATCGACGAGTTCGGACTCCCCGTCCGGAACATCCTGGCCGGCCTCTCGTCCACCGAGTTCTGGTCCCCAGGCTCGACCCTGCGCGTCGGCGTCCGCACCGACCACCCCCTCGGCTACGGCATGCCCGCGCGCGCCCTGGCACTCTACCTCGGCGGCAGCCAGGCGTACGAGGTCCAGCGCGACGACCACAGCGAGCGCGTCGAGCGCGTCATCACCTTCCCCGAGGCCGGCGCGAGCGCCGGTCAGAACGAAATCCTCCAGAGCGGATGGCTCATCGGCGAGGAGGTCCTGTCCGAGAAGGCCGCCATGGTCGACGTCCGCCACGGCGAGGGCCGGGTCGTTCTCATCGGCTTCCGGCCACAGCACCGCGGCCAGACCTGGGGCACGTTCAAGGTGGTGTTCAACGCCCTGATGGGGGACTGGGGCGGGCGGGGGTCGCGCTAGGTCGCTCGCCGGGCGCCGCGGCCCCCGCCGCCCTCACCGCGACGCATGGGGCTCGTTGCCGGTCCCGGTTAGATTCTCGGCATGCGCATCTGGGACATTCCGCCGGCAGAGCTCTGTCGTCAGCACCTCCTGGGGGAGCACCGGGAGCTTCACGGTCTGTGGAATATCCTGACCCGGGATCTCGCCGGGTACCGGCGGCACCCGGAAACGCTCCGGTGGGAGGGGAAGCTGGCGGCGCTGTACCGTCGTCACGAGGCGCTGGTGGGCGAGATGGAGCGGCGCGGGTACAGGCACCAGTCGCCGTTGGACCCGGATCTGGCGACGGGCGCCGATCGTCAGGACGCGTACGTGGACCCACCCCC
>JBKGZE010000385.1:0-3102 GCA_046545735.1 Gemmatimonadota bacterium
CACCAGCGCGATCGGCCCCGCCCACCGCGTCGGCTGGAGCTCCGGTGAACGGAGCCAGAAGCTGGCGACGAAGGACGCGACCACGAGCGCGGCAACCGCGAACATCCAGCGGCCCAGCACGCTCCGCTGGCCGGGCACGCCAGCCGGGGCGCCGACCCAGAACCCGGCGGCGGTGGCGGCGAGCGCCACGGCGAACAGGAGCCCGGCCGAGGACAGGAACCCGCGCCCGCCGTAGAGCAGGAGCGCTCCGGCGGCGAGGCTGGCGGCGCCGAGGACGAGCCCGGCGACGGACGCGGCCACGACGCGCGGCCACTGTCGAGAGCGGTCGCCCGGTCCGGTCATTGCGTCGGCGATCGGCGGTTCCTTACCTTCCGCGGGTGCATACTGTGAATGCGGGAACGACCTGGAAACGGTGGGCCACGAGGAGCGGCCTGGTCGTACTTCTCCTGATGGTAACCGCTGTCGCGGCATGCGACAACGTGGACTGGGGAGGGCTGGATCTCGCCGTGGTGCCGCCTCCACCGAAGACGGGGCCTACCAGCGACGTGGAGCCTGGCGATCGACTCCCGGCCGGACCCATCCTCTACCACGTCCTCCGCGACACCGCCGAAATCACGGCGATCCCGGTAGCCGAGATCGTCGACGACGAGCTCCATCCCATCGCCGCCGGGGACAACCCCGCGGCCTTCGGCCAGCGCTTCATCACCACCTTCTTCCGGCAGAACGCCGAGCTCACCCTCTTCCACAACGGGCGCCGCGCGGGCTCCCTCACGGTCGACTCCGCGTGGGTCCCCACCGGCCCCGTGTGCCGCCCCGTCCCTCGCGCCACCGGCAGCGTGCAGCTCACCGATGACGCCGGTGAGGTCACCGAGTTCCTGGCCATGGCCCGGACACAGGCGCCCGAAGGCCGGATGATCCCGGCCGGCGAGCTGGAGGTGGAAGGGCGCATGCAGACGGTCGGCAACATCCTGGCCGAGCGCGCCCTCCGAGCCCGGGACGCCCAGATCCCCAACTGGTCGCGCGCACGCCGCCAGATCCAACCGTTCCCCGTCGTGGAAGCTCGCGACGCCGGCTTCACCGCCACCTTCCTGGCGGACGACGAGCTCGCGGTGGGGAACGACGACGAGGGGTACTCCCTCTTCATCGTCTACACGCCCCAGGCCCAGGTGGGGTACGACACCGCCTACGTCGATTTCGTCAGCTACACCGCCGAGGGGAAGGCCGCGCCGCGCACCATCGATTTCCTCGACTGGGACCGGGACGGCCGCGCCGAGCTCCTCCTCGAGGTCTTCGGCACTCGTAACAGCTGGTACGCCGCCGTGGGAAGCGATGGGGACGAGTGGCGGCAGATCTTCGAGGCCCGCTGTGTCGAGCGGCCGCTGGCCGAGGAGGCGGCCGATACCGCCGTGACCGACACCACGGACACCGCCGCCCCGGGACCCTCGGCCGCGCGGACCCCGACCCGGCCGGGGGCCGGCCCCATCCCGAACCGCACCAGCCTCGAAGCCAGCCCCCTGTTATTCCCGGACATCGAGCCTCGCGTCCAGCTGGTGGATCCGAACGCACGACCGCGGCGCACCGTCCCTCGGGACACCCAGCCCGACACCAGCGGCGTCCGGCTCGGCCACAGCTGAGCCGCGGACCAGCCCACTCCCTCGGGTTGACCCAGCGGCGCCGTCGCCCCTACCTTCACGCTCGACATAACACGAACGGGGTCCACCGGAAGCCGGTGAGAAACCGGCGCGGCCCCGCCACTGTGAGAGGCCCGGACCCGAGGGTCCGGACGGCCCGCTCAGAATGCCACTGGGACAGCCCGGGAAGGCGAGCGAGCGCCGCCTCGAGCCAGGAGACCGATCCCGCTCGTGCCCGAACAAGGACCCTTCGAGGGAGGGGGATGGGGCTCGGTCCGGATCGCTGATCCGCCGCGCGGCCCGCTCCCCCGCCGAGGGAAGCGGGCGCAATGCTTTCATACCCACGCAGTCTCACCCGGCCGGCCGCCTGGCTGGTCCTCGCTCTGCTGTCCGTCTCCGGCTGCGGCCCCGCCCCCTCCGACGCGGGCGGCGCCGGCCTCAGCGCGACCGATCCCACGGGTCGGGCCGTGACCCTCGACGCCCCGGCCCGGCGCGTGGTCTCCCTGGTCCCCGGTGTCACCGAGTGGCTCGTGGCCATGGGCGCGGCCGACCGGCTGGTGGCGAGGACGGACTACGATCGTCAGCCGGCGCTGGAGGCGCTGCCGTCGGTCGGTGGCGGACTGACCCCCAGCATCGAATGGCTGGCCGCGCGGCGTCCGGATCTGGTCATCGCCTGGCCGGACGCGCCCAGCCGCGCCATCATCGGGCGCCTCGAGCAGCTCGGCGTGGCGGTGTACGCCGCGCCCGTCGAGTCCGTCGCCGGAGCGCTGGCGGTGGCCGCCGACCTGGGGACCCTCCTCGGCGCGGAGGCGGCGGCCCGATCGGCCATCGCCGAGGTCAGCGACGGCCTGGACTCCGTGCGCGCAGCAACGCGGGACCGGGCGGCTCCGGACGTCCTGTTCCTGATCGGGCTCGATCCGCTCATGGCGGCCGGCCCCGGCACGTTCGTCGACGAGCTCCTCACCGCCGCGGGCGCCCGGAACGTGCTCGAAGACCTGGACATCCTGTGGCCCCAGCTCTCCGTCGAGGCCGTGGTCCGGCGCGCGCCCGATGTCGTCATCGTGGGGAGCGTGGAGGACGACCCGGGCGCGCTCCTCGGCGACCGCCCCGGTTGGCGCCAGGTCCCCGCGGTCCGCCGCGGCGCCGTCCACGCCGTGGAGCCCGACCTCGTGAATCGGACGGGCCCGGGCATGGACGAGGCCGCGGCGCTCCTGGCCCGCCTGATCCACTCCTCGCCGCTGCAAGCCTCGATCTAGTGCTCGCGACCCGCCTGATCGCGCGCCTCACGGTCCTCGCGGCCCTCCTCGCCCTGGCCATGCTCGCCGCCGTGGGCGCGGGCGCCGTGCCGATCGCGCCGGGCGAGGTGCTCGGCGCCCTCGCCGGCGGCGCGGACGCCACCGTGCGGGCGATCGTGGTCGACCTCCGCCTCCCCCGCGCCGTGCTCGCCGCCCTCATCGGCGCGGCCCTGGCC
>JBKGZE010000386.1:0-3088 GCA_046545735.1 Gemmatimonadota bacterium
GGCGACGGAGATCGCCGCGGCCCAGGAGGCGGAGCGGGAGGCCATCGAGGA
The DNA here is from genome assembly GCA_046545735.1 of Gemmatimonadota bacterium. Lineage (GTDB taxonomy): Bacteria > Gemmatimonadota > Gemmatimonadetes > Longimicrobiales > RSA9 > JAWVYT01. The sequence goes on from JBKGZE010000386.1 coordinate 52, forward strand.
CGAGTGCGAGGCGGAGTCCGACTACAGCTGCCAGGTGGTTTCGCTCTTCCACGGCGGGCAGTACCAGCTGTACAAGTACCGCCGCTTCCAGCCGGTGAAGCTCGTGTTCGCCCCGGAGCTCCAGGCCGGCTTCTTCGGCGGCGACCCGGACAACTTCACCTACCCCCGTTACGCGCTGGACGCCACCTTCGTGCGGGCCTACCAGCCGGACGGCGAGACCGCGGCCTCGTCGCCCCAGTACTTCCCCTGGCGCGTGGACGCCGTCGATGAAGGGGAGCTGCTCTTCGTCACCGGGAACCCCGGCTCCACGTCCCGGCAGATCGCCGTCTCCCAGTGGATGTACGAGGCGGCGTTCCGACACCCGTTCTACATCGACCTGTTCGAGGCCCAGCAGGCCTACCTCCAGGACGTGGCACGGCAGGATCCCCAGCGCGGGGCCGCAGTCCGGAACCAGCTCTTCGGCATCGAGAACAGTCTGAAGCTGTACCGGGGCCAGCTGGGAGGGCTGCGCGACACCCTGCTGGTGGCCCGGAAGATCAAGTGGGAAAACCAGATCCGCGACGCCATGGCCGCCGATCCGGCGCTGCGGGCACGCTACGGCGGCGTCTTCGACTCCCTGGCCGTGCTCCAGGCCCGGAAGCTCGAGCTGGAACCGCGGCTGAACCTGGCCAACGCGTTCTTCCTCGGCACCCCCCACCTGACGACGGCCGCCGCTCTCGCCGCCGTCACCCGCGAGATGACGCTCCCCGCGGGCGAGCAGGCGGAGAACGTCTTCGGCCAGCCGCTGGACCGGGTGCGCGGCCAGGCCCTCACGCCCGAGCTCCCGCCGATGGAGGCGGCCGAGGTGCTCCTCCGTCGCCGGCTCGAGATGGCCGGCGACTGGCTCGAGCCCGACGACCCGCTCTACACCGCCACCTTCGCCACCGGCGGCGTCGACGAGGCGCTCGAGCGGCTCCAGGCCTCGGCCACGGGCCTCGCCGACACCGGCGCACGCGAGGCCATCCTCGAGGGCGGACTGGACGTGCTCCGGGCCGACGAGAACCCGTACCTGCGGATGGCTGTCGTCATGGACAGCCTACACCGGGCCCTGTCCCCGGAGTGGGAGGAGCTGAACGCGGCGGAGTCCGTGCAGCACCAGCGCTTCGCCAAGCTCCTCTTCGAGGTCTTCGGCACCGACATTCCGCCGGACGCAACCTTCACGCTCCGGATCGCCGACGGGCTCCAGCTCTCGTACCCGTACAACGGGACCATCGCCGCGCCGTTCACCACCTTCTACGGCCTCTACGAACGGGCGCTGGCCTTCGACAACGAGGATCCGTTCACCCTGCCCGCGAGCTTCGAGGGACGACAGGGCGACATCGACCTGGGCGCGCAGCTCAACTTCGTCAGCACCAACGACATCACCGGCGGAAACAGCGGAAGCCCCGTCATCGACCGCGACGGCCGTATCGTCGGCCTCGCCTTCGACGGCAACGTCGAGCAGCTGCCCAACGAGTTCCTGTTCCGCCCGGATTCCTCCGGCAGGACCGTGGCCGTGAGCACGCACGGCCTGACCGAGGCCCTGCGCAACGTCTACATGGCCAGGGCCCTGCTCCAGGAGCTGCTGGACGCAGCCGAGCGCTAGTGTACTGATGCCGAGGTTCCGTATACATCGAGAACGTGGATGCGCCCGCCTCGGTAGGCGCGAGTGGTGAGGCATAGCAGCGCTATGCCGATCCCGAGCAACACCGCGAGGCGGGATGCAGCCGCGTTCGAATGTCACGACACTTCGGCGTCAGTACACTCGCACCCACGGCCGCGCGCCGGGGCGGGACGCTGATCCCCCGCCCCGGCCAGCGTCGGGACCAACGCGAAGAGAGGGGGAGTGGTTCATGAACGCGAGCGTCGTGTGGCATCGGGGGCTGACCTTCACCGGCACGGCCGACACCGGATTCACCGTCCCACTCGGCGCCGAGGCCGAGGTCGGGGGCGACGACGATGGGCTGCGTCCCATGGAGCTGATGGCGATGAGCCTGGCCGCGTGCACGGCCATGGACGTGATCTCGATCCTCAGGAAGAAGAGACAGGACATCAGCGCGTTCGAGACCAGGGTCAGCGCGGAGCGCGCCGAAAGCCACCCGCGGGTCTTCACGAGCGCAGTCATCGAGTACGAGGTCACCGGACGCGGCGTGCAGGAGTCGGCGGTCAGGCGCGCCATCGAGCTGTCGGCGGCGCGGTACTGCCCCGCTCAAGCCATGCTGACCAGGCTCATCCCCATCGAGCTGCACTACGCCATTTTCGAGGGGGATTCGGCCGACGACCGCACCCCGATCGCCCGCGACGTATTGCACGACCCGGACGGCCGCTCCGCACTCCCTGCGACCGCCCCCGGATCGTCGTGACGGGTGAGCCCGCCCGGGCAGGCCCCGTCAGTCGGGCGCCCGCGCGGCGCCCGGGCCACCGCCGCTCTCGTCTGACGACCGGCTGTCCGGAGCCCGGTACCGCTTCTCGCCGGCCGGGATCGGCAGGTCGAGAGCGTTTTCGGCCGGCGGGATCACGCAGGAATACCCATCCGTGTAGGCGCACCAGGGATTGTAGGCCTCGTTGAAGTCGAGAATCCACCGCCCTTCCCCGGTGCGGTGCACCCTCGGCTCGAGGTCCAGGTACCGGCCCACCGGGTACGTCTCGGTCGCGCCGGTCTCATCCCGGAACGGTACGAACAGCCGCGCCTCGCCCGGCTCGGTCCGGTACGCCTGTACCACCCACTCCCTGCCAGCCCGCGTGAACCGGAACTCGCCCCAGCGCACCACCTCCCGCTCGTCTCCGCCCGTGGTCTCCAGGCGCACCGTCGCCTTGTCGGCGTGCTCGTGCAGCTCCAGCTCGAACCGGTAGTCCTCCGTCACCGGGTAGTACCGCAAGCCGTCGAAGCTCTCCCGATCCCTTTCCGGAAGCGGCGACCGCGGATCGTCCCGAAAGAACCTGTCCTTGCCGGCACGGACCTTCTCCAGTCGGTCGATCCATTTCGAACCCTTGGAGGACATGAATCCCTCTCCTTTCA
>JBKGZE010000387.1:0-3080 GCA_046545735.1 Gemmatimonadota bacterium
GCGATGAGGCGGCGGAGCGCACGGTGGTCGTGGCCGTCACGGAGGCCGGCGGTCGCCCCGTCGCCGAGCTCGAGGGGTACGGCGCCGTCTTCTCGCCGGACGGCGGGCGGGTCGCCTGGCTGCGCACGGCGGACCCGGACGCGCTGGCCCGGGATCTCGAAGCCATCCGGGAGCGGATCCCGGTCCGCACCCGCGACGACTGGCGGCTGCTGCGCCAGGAGCTGGCCGACGCCCGCGCCCGGCACGCCCGGGTACGCGTCCGGGAGCTGGACACCGGCCGGGTCGAGGACGTGGATGCGGGCGGCCCGATCCACGCCGTCGTGTGGCGCGGGGGCGAGCCGGTCCCGTGGGTCCAGGGCGCGGATGTCACCCTGTCGCCCACGGGCACGCACGTGGTCTTCCCCGACGACGAGGGGCTGGCCCTCCTCACACTCGGCACCAGCTGGCAGCGCACGTTCGCGGGCTCCGGCGCCCCGGCCTTCTCCGCCGACGGGTCCACCCTGGTCTTCGTCACCCGGAGCGAGGACGGGTACGCCCTCCGCCGCGTCCGCCTCGACGGCGCCGACACCGACCTCCCGCAAACCCTCTTCCGGACCGCCGACGAGATCGGCGGGCCGGCCGTCTCCGCAGACGGCTCCATTGTCGCGTTCCAGCGGATGGGGCGGGAGAACCGGGAAGTGTGGATCCTGGAGGAAGGCGATGACGAGCCGCGTCGCCTGACCCATGACGTCCAGCACGACCTCTTCCCCACCTTCCTCGCCGGCGACCGCCTCCTGGTCATCAAGGGCGAGGGGCGGCACCGCCGGTCGTACGTGTATCCCGTGCGCCCGGACGGCGAGCCGGCCGTGCGGGAGTGGGTGCCGGGCTCCGGCGAGGGGATGCGGCTGTTCCACAACAACACGGTCCGGACGGTGGCGCCGGAGTACGACTGGGCGGTCTCACCCGACGGGACCCGGGTCCTGATCGTGGCCGACCGCGACGGAGACACCATCTCGCCGGAGCGGGGGGTGTGGCTGACGGACCTGGCGCGGCCGGTGACGATGGCTCAGGTCCGCGACCGCGTGGCCGTGCAGCGCGCGGCGGAGCGCGACCTCCGCGAGCGGGGCCGGCGCCTCTTCGCCCCGGTGGCCGCCGCCGTGCGCGAGGCCGTGGCCGAGGTCTCCGAGTCGCGGCTCTACCGCTACCAGGCCGACCTCTTCCGCTTCGGCACCAAGTACATCGGCGAGCCCGGGAACCAGGCCGCCCTCGACTACCTGGTCGGCAGGCTCCGGGAGTTCGGCTATGAGCCCGAGCTCCAGTGGTTCGAGCCGCGCCCGGGGATCCGGAGCGCGAACATCATCGCGCGGGTGCCGGGGACCGTGGAGCCCGATGTCGTCTACCTGGTCTCGTCGCACTTCGACTCCAACCGCCGCAGCCCCGGGGCCGACGACAACACCTCCGCCACCGTCGCGCTGCTGGAGACCGCCCGGATCATGGCCGACCGTCCCCAGGCCGCCACCATGGAGTTCGCCTTCTTCACCGCCGAGGAGGCCGGGCTGCTGGGGAGTCGCGAGTACGCCCGACGCGCGCTGGAAGAGGGGAAGAACGTGGCCGGCGCCATCAACAACGACATGGTCGGCTACGCCAACGACCACCGGCTCGACAACACGATCCGGTACTCCAGCGCCGCGGTGCGCGACCTCCAGCACGCGGCCGCGTTCCTGTTCACCGACCTGATCCTGTACGACGCCCACTACTATCGCTCCACCGACGCCCACGCCCTCTACGACGCGTTCGGCGACGTGATCGGCGGCATCGGCTCCTACCCGATCCTCGCCAGCCCCCACTACCACCTCGAGCACGACGTCCTCGAGACCATCAACCATCGGCTCGTGACCGAGGTTACGAAGACGACGATCGCGAGCATCCTGCGGCTGGCCGCCGGGCCGCCGCTGGCCAGCTCGAAACGTCGCTCGGCCCCGCCGATGCTCCACTCCTCGGAGCCGCGTTGAACCGGGGAGTGTTCGTTGCGGGGGAAAGCAAGATACCCGTACGCGTGCGGCGACGTCTCAGGGCGTGGCGGCCCTTCAGGGCGTGGCGGTCACCCGGAGGTTGAAGCGCGAGCCGTCGCCGTCGACCACGTACTCTCCCATGCGACCGCGCCCGGCCCACGCGTCGACGCCGGCGGCGACCACCCACCGGTCGGTGGGGCGCAGCTCGACCCAGGCGCGGGCGTAGGTCCGTCTGTCCCACAGCGCGAGCCGGTCGGCGCCGAACTCGTCGTGCTTCCGGTGCGGGCCGCGCACGGGCTCGAAGGTGTGATGACCGACCTCGCCTCTCACCCCGACGGGTCCCAGGTCCAGCGCCAGGCGGGAGCGGAGCGTGGCGCCCCAGGAGTAGTAGTACTGGTTGCGGCGGAGGACGGCGTTCGACCGATCGATGCCGTTGCCGCCCAGGACGTACTCGTCGAGGGCGAGGGGCCGGATCGAGGAGAAGTCGCCGTACGCGGCGCCCGTCCAGCGGAGACGCCAGGGGCCGTCCACCAGCACGCCGTCGGCCCGGAGCCCGACGACGTGGGCGTTGGCCATCATCTCCATCCAGCGGGCGCCGGGCGTGTGGTCGAGCCGTGCGCTGAACGCCGTGGCGGGCGAGACGATCCAGCGGTAGCCGCGGACCTGGTCGGCGCCGGCGGGCCGCAGCGCCCCCCGTCGCCAGCCGTCGAAGACCGTCTCCGCCCGGAGGTCCAGCTCGGTGGGGGTCAGCTCCGTCAGGCCCACGTGCAGCTCGAGGCGGGTGAGCGGGAGCCCGCCCGTCTCGTGCACGCCGCCCGCGTCGCCGGGCTCCACCGTCGAGAGCTCGCTCTCCACCCCGAGCGATGTCGACCACGCTCCCTCGCCCGGGTACAGCACCGCCGCGCCCTCCTGCGGGAACGCCTCGAGCCGGCTGGCCCCCAGCGATACCGCGGGGCCCAGGTACATGCGGATGCGGTGGGCACGGTCGGCGGGGAGCCCGAGGGGCGTGAACGACGCGGCCCGCGGCGGAGCCGGCTCCCCGAACGCACGGTTCAACAGCACCGGCCCGCTGAGCAGCTTCTCCAGGAC
>JBKGZE010000388.1:0-3076 GCA_046545735.1 Gemmatimonadota bacterium
CCAGGGCGTGAGCTACGACCCCACCACGGCCGCCAGCACGTGCGCGGGCTTTCAGGCGCCCGTGGGCGGCGACTGGCTCGGCGGCCGGCTCCAGAACCTGTCGCTGGACCGGCTGTCGTGGACCGCCACGGACGGCTGGGACTTCACCGTCTCCGCGGACATGGACCTCTCGGTGACGGACGTGGTGGAACTGCCCACGGTCTCCATCACCGCCGATCCCGCCGGGCTCCACGTCCCGGCGCTGGACGCCACGCTCCCCTCGGCCCGCGTCGAGCTCGCCGGCATCGGCCTCGCCCTGGAGGCGGTGCACCTGCCCGCCTTCGACCTGAGCTGGGATCACTGGCAGCTGCGGTCCGCCGACGGCTTCGCCCCGACCTTCGACGCCAGCGTATCCTTCCCCGACCTGCCGCCGGGCACGCCCGACTGCCTGGCCACGGCGGCGTTCGGACTCGAGGGGCTGGAGCTGGCGGACGGCCGGTTCCGGGCGGCGCTGCAGCCCCACGACTTCGCGCCGGCCTGCGCGCTCCCGCTGGGCGGGGAGGTCGCGGTGGAGATCGAGCGGCTGGGCGGGACGCTGGCCGTCTCGCTGGACCCGCTCGCCGTGGACACGTTCCCGGCGATCGAGGGCGCGCTGCGCCTGCCCTCCTTCTTCGACTGCTCGGACGCCGCGGCCGGGGACGTGTCCGGCGCGGCCGGGGACGCGTCCGACGCCGCGGAGTCGGTGGGTCTGACGTCGTCGCTCGCTCTGGCGCCGGACGGGACGGTGACCGGCCAGGTGAGCGGGGTCGGCACGGGCTGCCCCATCGACCTGGCGGCGCTGCAGGTGGAGATCACGGAGTCCACGCTGGACTTCGCGGCGGGGCCGAACGGGCAGGAGCTGACGCTCTCGGGCGGGGCGACCGCCAGCTTCGACGTGGCCGCCAACCCGGTGAACGGCACCGGGAGCATCGTGGTGGACCTGATCGGGGCGCGGATGATCGAGGGCAGCCTGAGCTTCCCCGGTCCGTTCACGCTTGATCTGCCCCGGGAGGATCCGGTCCTCTCGCTGGGGATCAACCTGGCCACGCTGGACACGGCCGGGCTCCACATCGACGGCCAGGGCGACCTGAAGCTCGGGGAAAGCACGATCCGCGCCACCTTCGACACGGTCACGGTCAACCCGCTGACGCTGGGGCTGACCGCGGGCCGCATCACCTTCGAGCAGGCGTTCGCGCTGGAGGTGGGGCTGGACGCGGACGGCGGCCTGGACTGGGGCGCGGTCCCCGCCGGCTCGCCGCTCGGTGTGAGCGCCGGGCTCCGGGTGGACCTGCCGTCGACGGTGGCCGTGACCCCGGCCGGGTTCCAGGTCGCCGGCGACGGCTCGGCCGGACTCGTCTACGAGGACCAGCCGGTCACCGCCCTGGGCGCCACCTTCTCGTCCGACTTCGCGCTGGGGCTCAACCCCGTGGGCGTCCGCGATGGCGCGGTCGACTTCCTCCTCGACGGGACCCGGATCGCCTACATCGACAACCTGGGCTTCCATCCGGACCTGCTGTACTTCGGGCTGGCCGCCCTCCCCGACCGGCTGCCGCTGCCCGGCACCGACGTGGCCTACCTGGAGCTGCGGGATGGGGACGGCAACCTCCGGGTCGAGGTCGAGACCGGCGACGATGGCGTCCGGATCTACACGCACTCGGGCGACCGCGTCCCGCTGGTATTCCCGGCCCTCCAGCTGGACCGGCCCGCGGCACCGCGCCTCGACGTGGCGCTGGACGTGGGGCTCGACCCCGCCGCGCTCCGGGTCTCGAGCGGCGCCATCCACGCCGCCGTGCCCGCGGGCGAGGCCGACTTCGACCTCACGGCCGTCGGGCTGCCCATCGCCATCGACAGCATCGCCTACGAGGCCGGCGCCGACGGCTACCGGTTCGTCCTGGCGTCGCAGCTGGCGCTCTTCGGCGAGGCGCAGGGCGGCGCCCGCGACCTCCGGCTCGAGCTGGACGAGACGGGTCGGGTGACGGGCGATGTCAGCATGGAGGGGCTGGCCGCGCAGGTGGCGCTGGTCCCCGGGTTCCAGGACCTGCTCCTCACCGTGGACACCGTCACCGGCTGGTTCGACGCGCGCCCGGCGGCGGGCGCGCTGGACTTCGACCTGGAGCTGGCCGGCGACCTGGCGCTCACGCTGGCGCCCGACGAGCGCTACGTGGCCAGCGCGGGGCTGAAGCTCACGGACACGCACCTCCAGGTGGAGCGGCTCGAGCTGGACGCCCAGGCGCCCACCCGCTACCTCGAGCTGCCCGGCGTCACGCTGGGGCTCGGCAACCTGCGGGTGCCGCAGCTCGGCTACGACCCCGTCACCGGCTGGGACTTCGAGCTCCTCTTCGACCTGGAGATGGCGTTCCCGGAGCTGGGCGGGCTGGGGCTGCCCACGCTCCACGACGTGGCGCTCCGCACCGACGGCTTCACCCTCCCCGCCTGGGAGGTGGGGGACCTGACGACCGCGCTGGACTCGGTGCCGACCGCGGAGTTGGCCGGCTTCGTCGTCGAGCCCCGGGCGTTCCGCATGGACTCGGTCCGCTACGACTGGTTCGCCGGTCAGGTGGTGGGCGACTGGGGCTTCGGCTTCGACCTGGACCTGGTCTTCCCCGACGACGCGCCGCAGGGGCTGGCGGGGGCCCGGGTCGCCGTGCTGGACGCGGGGATGAGCGCCGGGCGGTTCACGGGCACCATCGAGGCCCGGGACCTCACCGCCGAGCCCATCGACCTCCCGCTGGGCGGCGACAGCCTGGCCCTGCGGATCACCGAGCTGGCCGGCGACCTGCGCGACGAGGACGGCGCCCAGCACGTGGACGTGACCGTGGGCGGGACGCTGGTCCTGCCGTCGTCCATGCGCTGCGAGGGCGAGCCCGAAACCGCCGCGCTCCCGGCCTCGGTGCTGAAGGTGGCCTCCGACGGCCGGCTCTCCGGCACGATCCAGGACTTCGTCCCGCAGTGCCCGGTCCGGTTGGGACCGCTGGCGCTCCAGGTCACCACCTCGAGCCTGGACTTCCGGTTCGAGGCCGACGCGCAGGCGTCACGCTGGGGCTCGGCAACCTGCGGG
>JBKGZE010000389.1:0-3055 GCA_046545735.1 Gemmatimonadota bacterium
GCTGTATCTTTACCCAACTTCAAGACGAGTAGCGCGGTGTTCGGAATACTTCTCACGCTCCTGATTCTCGACGGGATCCTGCTGATGGTCATCGTCCTGATGCAGGCGGGCAAGGGCGGGGGTTTGGCCGCCATGGGTGGTGGCGGGGGAACGGCGACGGAGTCGTTCATGGGCGGACGGCAGGCGGCGACGGTCCTTACGAAGTCGACCTGGATCACAGCGGCCATTTTCCTGGTGCTCGCGCTGGTGCTCTCGATCCTCTCGTCGCGGAGCGCGGAAGACACGCCGCTGCTGCAGGAGGAGTTCCAGACGGCTCCCGTCGCGCCTCAGCCGGTGGTGCCCGGAACGGGGGAGACCGGCGAGGGCGCGGGTGAAGCGGCGCCTGGCGGGGTGGTCCCCGGCGTGGGCGAGACCCCTGGCGGCGGACCGGATGGCGGCGAGGAATCGGGCGGGCAGTAAGGGGCCTGCGGGAGATGTCGCGGGCGGGTACAGATCCGGAGGTTCCCCTCGATCGGTCGTCGCTGCACGAGCTGTACTACTGGCTCCAGTTGACGCGTGAGGTCGAGCAGGTCCTGACGACCCTCTATCGACAGAACAAGGTGATCGGCGGTCTCTACCGCTCGCTCGGGCAGGAAGCGGGCGCGGTGGGGACCGCGTACGCATTGCGCCGACGTGTGGACGGCACGGGAGACGTGATGGCGCCGGCCATCCGGGATCTGGGCGCGCTGCTGATGATGGGGGCGAGCCCGACCGACGTCATGAAGCAGTACATGGCGAAAGCGGACGGCCCCACGGGTGGTCGGGAGACCAACGTCCATTTCTCCGACATCCAGCGCGGGTTCATCGGCCTCATCTCCCACCTGGGCGTGATGGTGGGGGTGATGGCGGGGGTGGCGCTCACGTTCCGGGTGCGAGGAGAAGACCGTGTGGCGGTGGCTTTCGCCGGGGACGGGATGACCTCCACCGGCGCGTTCCACGAGGGGCTGAACCTGGCCGCGGTGAAGCGGCTTCCGCTGGTCGTCGTGGTGGAGAACAACGGGTACGCCTATTCCACGCCCACCGCGCGTCAGACGGCCGCCACGGCGTTCGTGGACAAGGCGGCGGGCTACGGCGTGCGGGGCGAGCGGGCGGATGGCAACGACGTGCTCGCGGTCTACGCGGCGGCCAGGCGGGCGGTGGAGCACGCCCGCGGCGGCGGGGGTCCCACGCTGCTCGAGCTGGTCACGTACCGGCGCAAGGGGCACGCGGAGCACGACGCACAGGCGTACGTACCGGCCGGGGAGATCGAGGCGTGGGAGTCGCGGGATCCGCTGGTGCTGTGCGAGCGCCGGCTGCGCGAGCGGGGCATGGCTTCCGAATCGGAGCTGGCGTCGATCCGGGCGCGGGTGGGCGCGGCGGTGGAATCCGCCCGGGCGGCGGCGCTGGCATCGGACATGCCAGCGCCGGATGCGGCCGTCACGGACGTCTACGTCGACGATCCCGGCCGGGTCCCGTGGACACGCCGCGAACCCTACGACCCGCACGAGGCTTGAAATGGCGCAGCTGGAGGACGCGCCCGCGCACGTCCGGCAGACGGAGCGTGGCGAGCCGGTGACGTTGCTGGAAGCGATCCGGGAAGCGCTCTGGGAGGAGATGGAGCGGGACGCGGATGTCTTGCTGCTGGGCGAGGACATTGGCGCGTACGGCGGGGCGTTCAAGGTCACCGACGGGTTCCTGGACCGGTTCGGCGAGAGCCGGGTGGTGGACACGCCGATCAGCGAGGCGGGCTTCACGGCCGCGGCGGCCGGGGCGGCGCACATGGGACTCCGCCCGGTGGTCGAGATGCAGTTCATGGATTTCGTCAGCTGCGCCTACGAGCCGCTGACCAACTACGTGGCCACGTCCCGCTGGCGGAGGGCGGGCGGGCTGCCGATGGTGATCCGGGGACCGGTGGGCGGTGGCGTGCGCGGCGGCCCGTTCCATTCCCAGAACCCCGAGATGGCGTTTTTCCACACGCCGGGGCTCAAGATCGTGTATCCGAGCACGGCGCGGGACGCGAAGGGACTGCTGAAGTCGGCGATCCGCGACGACGACCCCGTGCTCTATTTCGAGCACAAAAAGCTGTACCGGGCCCCGTTCCTGCGTGAGGTCCTTCCCCGGGGTGATCACGTGGTGGAGCTGGGGCAGGCCCGGGTCCACCGCCCGGGTACGGAACTGACGGTCGTCACGTACGGGAGCATGGTGCACGCGAGCCAGAACGCGGCGGAGCAGCTCGCGGAGGAAGGGAGCGAGCTGGAGATCCTGGACCTGCGAACTCTGATGCCGCTGGACGAGGACTCGATCGTCGCGAGCGTACGAAAGACCAACCGGCTCCTGATCGTGCACGAGGATACCCGGACCGGCGGGATCGCCGGCGAGATCGCCATGCGGGTGAGCGAGAAGGCCTTCGAGTGGCTGGACGCGCCCATGCTGCGGGTCACTGCCCTGGACACACCGGTGCCATACTCGCCCCCGCTCGAGGACTATTTCCTGCCCCAGGTGGATGATATCCTGACAGCGGCGCGGTATCTTCTGAGCTACTGACTCCCGCCGCCCGGACCCGAACCCCGAATCCTGAGCCATGCCGAAAATCGAAGTGCCGATGCCCCAGATGGGGGAGTCCATCGCCGAGGGAACCGTCTCGCAGTGGCTGAAGCAGCCCGGCGACACGGTGGAGCGCGACGAGCCCATCCTCGAGATCTCCACCGACAAAGTGGACGCGGAGATCCCGGCCCCGGCGGCCGGGACCCTGGTCGACATCCAGGTGGAGGAGGGTGAGACGGTCGAGGTCGGGACCGTGGTCGCGTTCATCGACACCGAGGCCGGCGCGGGGGCCGCCGCCGAAGCGGGCGAGACGGTCAAGGAGGAGAAGGAGGCTGCACCGGCGCCGGAGACGGGTGCGGCCGCGGCGGGCGAGGCCGAGCCGTCGGAGTCGGCCCGGGCCGAGGCGGCCGAGCCGGCCGAGGCGGCGGGTGAGGAGACGGCGGACGAGCGGCTGCGTCGCCGGTCCACCCCGGTGGTCCGCCGGATCGCGGCC
>JBKGZE010000390.1:0-3055 GCA_046545735.1 Gemmatimonadota bacterium
CCCCGCTCCACCTCCTCACCTTCGTGGGTGTGGGCCTGGGGCTGCACGCACTGAACGGGCAGGGCGCCGCCATCGACGACACCTTCGTCGAAGACCTCCTGGACACGATCACCGCCGGCGCGAGCGGCCTGGCCGGGCTCGAGCTCGAGCTCGTCGACCGGCTGCGGGTCTACGCGGAGGGACGCTACACGGCCATGAACAGCATCCAGTACCTGTCCGCACGGGCCGGGCTCCAGTTCATGTTCCGCTCGGGAGACGGCGTCGACCTCGGCGCGGCCGTGCCCGCGCCCGGCCGGCCCATGGAGGCACGATGAGCGGCGCCCTGCGGGTCGGCGTGATCGGGACCGGCGCCATCGCCCAGATCGTCCACCTCCCTCTCCTGAAGGAGATGCAGGGCGTGCGTGTCCAGGCGGTCTGCGACCTCGACGAGAACAAGGCGGCGGCCATCGCGGGCCGCCTCGGGATCCCGAGCGTCTACGAGCAGACGGAGGAGATCCTCGAAGACGACCAGGTCGACGCCGTCGTGATCTGCTCGCCCAGCCACCTCCACCAGGAACACGCCATCGCCGCCCTGGAGGCCGGGAAGGATGTCATCGTGGAGCGGCCGCTCGCCCTCGACCCCGAGGGCGCCGAAGCCATGATCCGCGCGGCCGAGTCGGCGGACCGCCTCCTCATGGTGGCCTACAACAACCGCTTCCGCCCGGACACCCGCGGCGTGAAATCATTCGTCGCCTCCGGTGAGCTCGGGCGCATCTACACGGTGCACGGCACCTGGTTCAACCGGAAGTCCCACCTGCGCCGGAAGACCTGGCGCCACCGACGCGAGACCGGGGGCGGCGCGTTCATGGACCTGGGCGTGCAGGTGCTGGACCTCTGCCTCTGGATGCTCGACTACCCCCGGGCCGAACGGGTCACCGCGAACCTGAACCCGGGCGAGGCGATGGAGGTGGAGGACGCGGCGGCGGTGCTGATCGGCCTCGAGGGCGGCGCCGCGCTGTCGGTTCAGGTGACCTGGAACCTGGTGGCGGAACACGACCGGCACCACGTGCGCCTGCTGGGCACGGCGGGCACGGCGCAGACGTATCCGCTGAAGGTGATGAAGGAGGCCGAGCACGGAATGCTGAACGTGACGCCCCAGGTCGCGCCCGGCCGCGAGAACGCGTACACCGCGTCGTATCGCTCCGAACTGCGCCATTTCGTCACCGCCGCCCGGGGCGCAACGTCCTCGCCACTCCCCCGCGAGCAGGTGGACGTGATGCGCATCGTCCAGGCCGTATACGAATCCGCCGACAGGGGGACGGAAGTACCGGTGTGACCCGGGAGCGGCGCCCGTCGGTCGCCCTGCCCGTGCTGGCCGGGGTGATCCTGGCCCTCGCGCACCCGCCCGCCCGGCTCCTGCTGCCCGCGTTCGTGGGGCTCGTGCCCCTGCTCGTGTTCATCGGCGAGCGGCCGCCCGGACCCGCCGGGCGCTGGGACGCGACCCGCGCCGGCCTGGTCACCGGCGCACTCTACTTCGGGATCCAGCTCTACTGGCTCGCCGTGGCGCTGGTCCGCTACTCCGCCCTCGCGATCCCCGCCTACCTCGGCGCGGTGCTCGTGCTCACCGCCTTCACCGGCGCGTTCGCCTGGGCCGTCCACACCACCCGGGAGCGACTGCGCCTCCCCATCGCGCTCCTCGCCCCCCTCTTCTGGACGCTCCTCGAATGGACCCAGGGCCACCTCGGCGACCTCGCCTTCCCCTGGCTCGGCCTCGGCGCCGCCCTCGCGCCGTTCCCCACCCTCGCCGGAGCCGCCGACCTGGTGGGAAGCCGGGGACTCACCGTCTGGGTCGCCGCCATCAACGGGATCCTGGCCGCGGCGCTCCTTCGATTCCGCGCAGGGCGCCCCGTCCGCGCGACGCTGGCCGCCGGGCTCCTGGCCTTCGCCATCCCGGCCGCGTACGGCGCCGCCCGCGCCGCCAGCCTCGAGCCGCGACCCGTCGCCCGCGTGGCGGTGGTGCAGCCGAACATCCCGGAGGACGTGAAGCTCGACCCGCGCATCGCCCTCGACAGCTCCCTGGCCGCGCTCACACGCCTGACCCGCACGCTGGAGGCCGAGCCCCTCGACCTGGTGGTCTGGCCCGAAGTGGCGCTCCCCGTCGATCTCGCACGCGATACCTTGCTGCGCCGCCGCGTTCGCGCCATGAGCCGTATGCTGGACGCGCCCATCGTCGTCGGCACCTATGGGGTCGACCACCGGGACGACGACGTGACCGCGTTCAACTCGGCCTTCCTCATCGACGCCGCGGGGCCCGCCGGCGCCGGAGCTCGCTACGACAAGCGTCGCCTCGTCCCGTTCGTCGAACGCGTTCCCTTCATCGATCCCGGCCTCCTCGAACCCTGGATGACCGAGCTCCGCTACTTCGGCGCCCTCGAGCACGGCCGCGAGAAGCCCGTGCTCATGACCCGGGGCGGCGCGCGCTTCGGCGTGCTGATCTGCTACGAGTCCATCTTCGACGACCTCTCGCGCGAATACCGCCGCGCCGGCGCCGACTTCCTCGTCAACATCACCAACGACGCCTGGTACGGCCGCGAGACCTGGTGGGGCCGCACCGCCGCGCTCTGGCAGCACCCCGCACACATGGTCCTCCGCGCCATCGAGACCCGGACGGGCGTGGCCCGCGCCGCGAACACAGGCATTTCCATGTTCGTCGATCCGCTCGGTCGGACCTACGAGCGCACCCCACTGTTCCAGCCCGCCGTCCGCGTCGCGACCGTCTTCACCACCGACCAGACGACCCTCTCCGTCCGCTGGGGCGACTGGCTCGCCACCCTCGCCGCGCTGGCCGCCGCCATGGCCCTGCTCGCGGCCGCGCGGACCCGGTCCCAGGACGGGCACAGCATGGACTGACCGTTCCCGGCTGACGCCGCGAGCGCACGGTCACTCGGTGTTCCTCAGCGCCGCGAAACGACCCGCGCGAAGGACGCTGCGGCCGCGGACGGTCGATCGGGGCTGTCCGGGCGCCCGAACCGACCGCCGGCGGCCCGACACGCGTTCAACGGTCGATCCGTGCCGG
>JBKGZE010000391.1:0-3052 GCA_046545735.1 Gemmatimonadota bacterium
GGTCTTACCTCGCCTCCGTGGTCCCCAGTACGAAAAATGCCGATCGGAACCGCTCCGGTGCGGCGCGGAACGCGTCCAGCTCGGCCAGGAGCTCGGGCTCCACCGCGGCCGCCGGTGCGGCGGCCGCGGGCGCGTAGTACGCGTCCCACCAGGTGTCCTCGGACAGGGTGAACGTGTCGAGCACGGCGTAGCCCGACCGCTCCGCTGCCGCCCGCTTCCCGTCCACGTCGCCGGCCTCATCGTGGAGGACGAGCGTGCCCCCGGGTTTCAGCAGCCGGCGCCACGCCGCCAGACTGGCCTCGAAGCCGAGCACGAAAACCGCGCCCTCGCTCCAGACGATGTCGAAGGCGCCGGCCCGGAACGGGACGGCGGCGGCCGAACCGACGCATCCGTGGACCCGATCGACCACCCCCGCCGACGCCGCCCGTCGCAGGAGCGCCCCGAGGCTCCCGACATCCGGGTCCAGACCCACCACCTCTCCTCTGGTGGCCCGGGCGAGCCGTACCGTTGGGACACCGGTCCCGCACCCGATGTCCAGCACCAGGGGGCGGGCCATTGCCGGGATCGCGCTCAGCGCCCGGTCGGTGAACCGGAGCAGGTTCGCCCGAACGGTGTCACGCACGTCAGACCCCTTCCACCATCTCGCCACTCGAGAGGATCTCGGCGAACCGCTTCATGAACCGGGCGGCCGGGGCGCCGTCCACGATGTCGTGGTTGAAGGAGACGGTGAGGCAGAGGTGCTCCGGGTCCCGGACCGCGCCGTGGTCGCCCACCACGGCGCGGCGCACAATGCCGCCCACCGTGACCATCACCGTGCCGGAGGTCAGCGGCACTGCCCAGGAGGCGCCGCTCGCGAACATCCCGATGGCCGTGACGCTCGCCACGCCGTAGCGTTTGGCCATCCTCGTGCTCCGGCCGGCCAGCCGCATGAACCAGCGCATCCCCCACTCGGGGAGGAGCCACAGGTACCACGGAGACTCCGACAGCGTTCCCATACGCCCGCTGGCGTGCCGCTGCGCCGCCCGGATCTCGTCGTGGATCTCCCGGAAGCTCTTCCCCTGCGCCGCCCGGATCGGGCACGGCTCCGGCACCCGCTCCCCGTCGATCTCCCGCTCCACCAGCGTGTTCACCGTGACATCTTCCAGGACCACCAGCCTCCGGCCCCGACGGAACGCGTTCAACTCCGGCTGATCCGCCAGCGCCCGCGACAGGTACGTCACCACGTACGCCGTCAGCGACAGCGACTCCCCCGTCCGCTCACGGTGCGCGCGGATCCGGCGACGGGGCTCGCTGATGTCCACCTCCGTCATGGCGTGGATCGTGTCGCTCTCCCGACCCACCGTCGCGCTCGCCGCCACCATCCGGCGGTTCGCGCCGAACCGCTCCACACGGTGTCCCGACCGGCTCCCCGACATCCGCCCTCCTCTCGATCACCTGCCGTAATCGCGTCCCGCCGCCGCCGCCGCCCCGACAACATGCGTGGCGGGGGCCGCTGGTCGAAAGTGCTGGACGTCGTAAGGCGCAGGCCAGCGGGATCACGCCCCATGCAGGGAGGCCAGTCCGTGAACGCCCCCTGTCCGCTGAAGGCGGCCTGCCGCTACTCGCTGGTACGGGCCTCGACCTCGCGGCTTTCAGCGTCGCCGCCCTGCACCTCGATCCTGCGACGGCGCGCCCGCTCGCTCTTGGGAACGCGGATGGTCAGCAGGCCGTCCTGACACCTCGCCTCGATTCCGTCCGGCTCCACGTCACGGGGGAGGACGAACGAACGGTTGAAGCGGCCGTAGCGCCGCTCGGAGAGGTGATACCTCCCCTCCTTCCCCTCTTTCTCCCGCTCCTCCGACTTCTCACCGCTGACGGTGAGGACGTTGTTCTCGAGGTCGATCTCGATGTCATCGGGGCGCATGCCCGGGATCTCCATGACGACCTCGATCTCGTCCTCACGCTCGATCACGTCCGCGCTGGGCGCCCGCAGCACGTCGCTCATACGGCTGCCGCTCATGGGGCCGAACAGCGCTTCGAACGGATTGAGGATGTCGGTCGAGGGTCGATAGGGTGTGATGGCCATAAAGCACCTCCTTCGGTTGATGCAGAGGGACATGGCGAAGGCGTCGCCGCACGGCGACGACGCCACGATTTCCGGGCCGCAGATTGCATTCCATTCGGGGTGGCTGCGCCGCCTGCGGCGGCCCCCCGACCATAGGGTCTCCAGAGGGCGCGTCCGCCGCCCGGTGTAGCCTCCCCAGTAGAGGGATACAACGGGATCGGGCGTAGTACGTCGCGCCCCTTCAAGCCTCTGAGGATCGGAGCCAGAGCTGCCGGTGGTCCCGGGCGAACTCCCGGAAGGAGAGGGGCGGCCGCCCCAGCAGCCGCTCTACGTCGTCTGTGACACGCCCGGCCAGCGCCAGGCGGGCGCTGGTGTAGATCCCGGCGGTCACGAGGATGAACGGCCACGGATGACCGAGCCCGCGCATGTGGCGGACGAAAAGGAGCAGTCCCGGCCGCTCGTACCGCACCTTCCGGCCAAGCGCCTCCGAGAGGATGTCCGCCGCCTCGCCGTACGTCAGCGCTTCGGACCCGGTCAGGTCGTACGCCCGCTGATGGTGCCCCTCCTCGAGGAGCGCGCGGGCCGCCACCGCCCCGACGTCCCGCACGTCGACGAAGCTCGTCCGCCCGTCGCCCGCCGGAACCATGATCTCGCTTCGATCCCGGATCTCGGCCAGGTGTGTGGTGGTCAGGTTCTGCATGAAGAAAGAGGCCCGGAGGAAGGTCCAGGCCATGCCGCTCTGCCGCAGATAGTCCTCGATCGCCCGGTGCGGTACCACCCGGTTCCGCTCCGCGCCCAGCAGCGAGAGGAAGACGACGTGCTCGACGCCCTGTTCCCGAGCCATCTCCAGCGCCGGGAGGACCCACCGCTTCACGTCGGAGAGCGCGGGCGGGCGGACCAGGAACAGCTTTCGCGCGCGCTCGAACGCGGTCTGGTACGTCGTCGGATCCTCGAAGTCCAGCCTTCTCGGCACGATCTGGGAGCCGGCGGGCGCGCGATACTCCGAGG
>JBKGZE010000392.1:0-3050 GCA_046545735.1 Gemmatimonadota bacterium
CCCCCGCCCTCCTCCTCGCCGGCGAGTACGTGCTGAACACCAGCCTGGTGAAGGCGATCTCCGGCCCGGAGATGGACCTCGACCGGATCCGGTCCCTCCTGGACGACGCCTCGCGTCGCGAGATCATGCTCGACACGGAGGGGATCGCGTTCGCCTTCCAGCAGAGCGTCGAGCGGTTGGCCGCTTCGCTGGCCGTTTCGCCCGACGACGCAGCCCGGCTCGAGCACCTGGCCGAGGCCGTCGCGCTGGCCGAGGATTCCCCGTTCGACGTCACCCTGTGGACGGTCCAGAACGCCATCTACGATCTCCGGCGCGACTACTCAGGGACGGTCCGGGCCCGGGCGGCGGCCGGCGACCCGGCGGCGGAGGAGTGGCTGGCGGCGTTCCGGAAGGTCGCCGGTGCGGTGCGGGTGGCGGTGGAGTAAGGGGTGTGGAAACGGGCCGGCGGGTGGATCCGCCGGCCCGTCCTCGAGCGTGCCCGTTGCCGCGTATCGCTGATCCTGACGGCCTGGCTGTCCGGGCGACCTACCGCAGCCCGAATGTCAGCGCCAGCGCCGCCATGGAGTCGTCGCCGAGGTCGGTCTGGCGCATCGCCGCGGCGGCGGACAGCTGGACCGGTCCGAGCCGGAGCCCCGCGCCGCCGGACAGCTGGTAGCCGCCGGAGACGGCGGCCAGGCCGGCCCGCAGCGGCAGGAACGGGACGATATCGAGCTCGGCACCCACGCCCAGATGGTTCTGGACCCCGATGTCCAGGTTGTCATCGAGGGCGTGCCTCACGTCGCCGGTGAGGAGCAGGAACGGGAGGAGCCTCGCCGCCACGCCCGCGGACAGGACGGGGCTGAAGGTGTAGAGCTCGTCGATGCGGTCCAGGAGCTCGGTCGGCGCCCGATCGATGTGCAGCTCCTCGAACGTGGTGGCCGAGGTGTCGGCATTCCACACGGCGGTCCCCTCGCGGTAGAGCAGCCCCTCGAGATCCCACTCGAAGGTGTTCACGATGTTCCTGATCGCAACGCCGGCGCTCAGGGGGCCTCCCTTCCAGGCGGCGCCCAGGTCCAGGCCGATGCCCGAGCCGTTGTTCAGGACATTGCCGAAGAGGTCGGTCTCCGCGTCGGTCGAGAACGGCGTGTGCACCATGGGGAAGGCGACGTTCACCTCCAGCGGATCGCTGCTGATGGAGCTCCCGCTCTCCCGACCCAGGACCAGGAAGTTCCCGACGGTGTATTTGAGCGTCGCGCCGAGGGCGAAGTGCTGGTCAGGAAGTGGCCCGAGCGCCAGCGAGAGGGGCAGCGCGAAGCTGGCCGCGAGCGTGGTGGTTCCGGAGACGTCGAGGCTGGACCCGGCCAGCGTGTACGTCCCGGGCTCGCCGGTGAGGCCGGCGTTGCCGAAGAAGAACACCTCGGCCACGTCGGGGGCCATGTCGACCCGGCCGCGGACGCTGCTGCTCGCCGATAGGGCGACCCGACCGACGCTCAGCGCGGCCAGGGTGACGTCCGTGCCGAACGCGCCCGTCTCGCTCCCGTTCTCCCGGATCTCCGCGAGCCATGCCTCGCGCTGTTCGGCGGGGATGAGCTCGCCGTCGTACTCGGCGAGATCCGAGAGGGCGATGGGGCTGAGCCCGGCGTTGAAGTGGAGCGGGAGCAGTGCGAAGGAGGCGCCGGGGTTGTCGGACATGCCGAGCCCGGCCGGGTTCCAGGCGGGTGCGGCCAGGCCACGGGCGAGGGCGGTGTAGTTGCCACCCATGCCCAGGGCCTGCGGCGCGGGGTTCCCGATCTGAGCGGCGGCGGTCGCCGGCAGGAGCAGGAGCCCCAGAGGCAGCAGAATCCGGAGCGTGATCGCGCGCATCATCCCTCCTCCTCTCCGCCGATCCGCAGGACCAGTTCGAAATCGGTGTCCAGGACCAGCTTCTGTCGCGGCGTGAGGGTGACGGTGCCGGTCGGGGCCGAGACGATGCCGGACGCCATCACGAGCACCCGCTCGGACCCCAGGATCTCGCGCAGCTCCTGGCCGGCGAAATCGAGCCGGGCGTCGTACGTCGTGTCCGCCAGGAGCGTGAGCGCCCTCTCGATCGGGAACGGAAGCTGGAAGCTCACCTCGACGGTGCCTTCCACCGCGAACGGGTTCTCCACCCCGAACCGGATCGCCCCGCCCTGGATCTGCTCGACCACCGGCCCGTCCTCCTCGAGCCCGCTGAAATCCATGGTCGTGCTGGTCGGCTCGATCGTGATCGAGGATGCGGCCACCGTGGCCGATGCGATCTCGACCGTGGTCGGGGCCACCGCCACGCCCAGCGTGTCCGACGTGTCGATGAGCACACGATCGCCGGCGGGCGAGTAGATCTCGACGTCGATCTGGAGCTCGTTCGTGACCGCGACCGGCCGGATCGCCATGGACGGCGTCAGCGGCGTGCCGGCGGGGAACGCGTAGTCGTCGCCGTGAAGCGTGTCCTGCGCGACCACGTTCCCGTCGCTGGTGACCCGCACGACCAGGAACCCCCGGTCCGTCGGGTCGTCGTCGGGCCGCAGCGGGTCGAAGCTGAAGTCGTGCTCGAGCGTGGCGCGGACGGTGCCCCCGGCCAGGGTGGCGGAGACCAGGTCGTCCGCGAGGCTGGTGCTGGTGCCGAGCGTGTAGCCGAAGGCTGGCTTCGGCGCCACCATCCCGTCGACGAGCACGCACGCGCTGCCGCACATCTGCTCAAGGTAGAACGTCAGCGAGGCGCCCGGCGCCTCGGTGACGAACGCCGTCGTGTCCTCATTCACTCCCACGCCCGCGGGCAGAAGCTCGGCCATTCCGATCTGGATGGTCTCGCCGGGCGCGACCCACGTCTGGTCCCAGCGCGGGAACTCGGTCGGCAGGTCGCACGCGGCCCCGGCCACGCCCAGCAGGGCGAGCAGGCCTATGCTTCGTCGCATATGGAATTGTCTCCTTGCACAGTGCCGGTACACGGGGAGGAATCCACGATAGCGCCCGTCGCGGGAGGGGTCAACGTGGGTCCGGGCCGAGCGGGTCGGGCGGATGACCTGGAGCCGGGCGGCGCGGCCGGAGCCGGGCGG
>JBKGZE010000393.1:0-3049 GCA_046545735.1 Gemmatimonadota bacterium
CCGGCGAGCCCCGTCGCCTATGCGGCAGCGACAAGGGTGGCCGGCGCCCTGTTCTCGGGCATCCTGGGACTCGTCGAGTCCGGTCGCGGGTTCGACCAGCTCTCGCTCCCGCGCTTCGCTTCGGGCTCGACCCCGGTGTCGTTCTCCCTCCCGAACCCTGCAGGGCGTCATTCGCACCGGTGATCCCTCCACTCGGTCAGGCCAGGCATACGGTTCAGCAACACCGGCCGACCGCGCGCGCCCCGTCGAGATCGTCAGTGGTCGTTCGGTGTCGCCCAGCGACAGGAAGTGACCAGGAGCGGCCGCGCCCTGGCCGCCCAGCGGTCGATTCGTGTTCCTCGGCAACACCAACCGACCACGGACGCCGAGACCCCGCCGCGTCCGGTCGATTCGTTTCGCCGCCCGCCCACCCGCCCCGCCCGCCCCGCCCGCCCACGGGTCACCGCCCCGTCTACCGACACCCGTCTACCGACACCCGTCTACCGACACCCGTCTACCGACACCCGACTCCCCTACTCGTACCGCAGCCCGATCCGACGCGCCTCGCCCGGTCGATCCGTGCCGCCGGCGGGCGTATGGTGCCGGGCGGCCGGCGCCGCTACCCGTAGCGCAGCGCCCGCATGGGGTCCACCCGCGATGCACGGAGCGCGGGGATGAACCCGGCGCTCAGCGCGACGGCGGCGAGGAGGATCGCCGCGGCGGCGAAGGAGACGGGGTCGTGTCCCTGGAGCTCGTAGAGGAGAGAGCGAGCGGCGCGGCCGACCAGGATCGCGGCGGCGAGGCCGACGAGTCCGCCGACAGCGAGCATCCCGCCGACCTGGCGGAGGACCATGGTGCGGATGGCGGGTCGACCGGCGCCGAGAGCCATGCGGAGGCCGATCTCGCGGGTCCGCTGTGCCACGGTGTAGGCCAGCACGCCGTAGAGTCCGATGGCGGCGAGCAGCGTGGCGAGGACTGCGAACGCGGCGGAGAGGATGCTGATCATGCGGTCCATGAACACGCTCTCGTCGGCCTGCCGGGTCATGGTGACCAGGTTATCGACGGGCAGGTTCGGGTCGAGCCGCTGCACCACCGCGGGGATGGCCCTCAGCACCGACGTGGGGTCGCCGGCGGTGCGCAGGTAGAAGTTCATGAAGCCGAGGTTCTTGTCCTGGCGGTAGGGCGTGTAGAAGAGCGGCGGGACCTCCTCGCGGACGGCGTTGTACGAGGCGTCCTCCACGAAGCCGACGATCTCCATGTCGAGCTCGACGCCGGGGGCCGGCTGATCGGACATGAGGGCGCCCACGACCTCGTGGCGGGCGAGCCCGAACTTCTCGGCGAACGCCTCGTTCACGATGGCCACCCGGGGCGCGCCGGACGCGTCGGCGGCGGTGAACTCGCGCCCGGCGATCAGCGGGGTGCCGGTGGTCCGGAAGAAGCCGGGCCCGATCTCGTTGAAGCGGGCGCCGTTGTCTACGTCCGGCCCGCCCTCGAACCCCTGGACGGCGACGCTGCTGCCCCAGCTGTTGCCGGCCAGCAGCCCCACCATGGCGGCGCTGACGCCGGTCACCCCCGGGACGGCCGCCAGCTCTTCCTCCAGGCGCTCGAACAGGACCCGGGACCGGTCAGGCTCGTAGCCGTTCAGCACCGGCGCGATGGTGAACGTGACCATCCGCTCCGTCTCGATCCCGAGGTCGACACGGCTGACGTTGGCCAGCGACCGGATGAACAGCCCGGCTGCCACGAGCAGCGTCATGGAGAGGGCGATCTGGGCGGTGACCAGCCCGGTCCTGAACCGTGCCGCGGCGCGCCCGCCCGTCTGGCCGGAGCCGGAGCGGAGCGTGGTCACGAGGTCGGCGCGGGTCGCGTGGAGCGCGGGGTAGAGGCCGAAGAGGAGCCCGGTCGCGATGGTGACGACGGCGGTGAAAACGAGGACGGCGGGCTCCAGCTCGAGGGTGACGGTGGCGCGGGGCTGGTCGGGGAGGATGGACCCGACGTAGACCAGGGTGGCGCGGGCGACGGCCAGGGAGGCGAGGCCGCCGACGAGGGCGAGGAGGAGCGAGTCTGCGAGCAGCTGGCGCATGAGCTGCCCGCGCCCGGCCCCGAGCGCACCCCGGATCGCCATCTCCGTGCTCCGCTGCGCGCCCCGGGCCAGCAGCAGGTTCGCGATGTTGGCGCAGGCGATGAGCAGCACCAGGAGCGTGATCCCGAAGAGGAGGGTGAGAGAGGTGCGGGAGTCGTCGTCGATGCTGCTCTGACCCCGGTGCCCGGGCGCAAGCGCCAGCGTCTTCTCCCGGAACGTGGCCAGCGTCGGCTCGCTCATCCCCTCCTGGAGCTCGGCCTCGACGTCGTTGATGATGGCGGTGTAGAGCTGGTTGATGGCCGCTTCCGCCTGGCGGAGCGAGGTGCCGGGCGCCAGCCGGCCGAACGCGTACAGCCAGTAGCCCCGGCGGTCCTGGTAGTCGGTGGGGAGCGGGTCCAGCTCGCCCCGCATGGTCAGCGGGATGAAGACGTCGGGGTTCGCCCCCAGCGTCGCACCGTCGAAGCCGCGCGCGGCCACGCCCACCACGGTCAGCGGTCGCCCGTTCACGATCACCGTGCTGTTCAGGACGTCCGGATCCCCACCCAGCTGACTGCGCCAGAACCGGTGGCTCAGCACGACGACGGGGTGCTCCCCCGGCACCCGGTCGTCCGCCGGCTGCAGGAGCCGCCCCAGTGCCGGCTTCACCCCGAGCAGCGGGAAGTACGACCCCGAGACGAACATCCCCTCGCCGCTCACCGTCCGCTCGCCCCGGGCCAGGTTCGCGCCGAACGCCCGGTGCGCGGCCAGCCCCGTGAAGCCCGGGTGCTCCCGCTCCAGGTCCCGGTACATGGGGTAGCTGAGCACGTCGTCGCACGGGCCCGCCTGGTTGCACGACGTCAGCCCCGGCTTCGGCCCCGGTGCCGACAGGTTCACCAGCTCGTCGGGCGCGGCGACGGGGAGCGGCCGCAGCAGCAGCTGCTCGTAGAGCGAGAAGATGGCCGCGTTGGCGCCGATCCCCAGCGCCAGGGAAAGTACGGCGACCCCCGT
>JBKGZE010000394.1:0-3042 GCA_046545735.1 Gemmatimonadota bacterium
CGTCCACCTCGAGGTAGCGCACGCCCGCTCGACCGCCCAGGTGCCGCTCGTGCTGCCGCTCGACCCCGGCCTTGCCGACCAGCCGGCCCCGCCCGTAGCCGGCGAACGCCGTATCCTCCAGCTCCCGCTCCCCCACCTCGCCGACGTACCCCAGAAGGTGCGCGGTCGCGGCGCCTCCGGGGTAGCTCCGCTTCGGCCGCATCTCGATCAGCACTTCCGGAAACAGCGGGCGACGCTCCTCGATCGCCGAGATCTGGTCGAACGAGAGGTCTGTCGAGATCACCAGCTGCTGCCGCGGCGACCGGCGCCGTTTCTCGAGCAGCTGCGACACCCGTGCTTCGCTCAGCTCCAGGTACGGCTGCAACCGATCCAGGCTGCTCCGGATCGAGTCCGCCGGCGCCGGCAGCAGCGACAGCGCATAGCCCGGCACGTTGTCGGCCAGGATCCGCCCTTCCCGGTCCAGCACGGTCCCCCGCGGGGCAGGCAGTGTGAGAGGGCGGAGGCGGTTGCGATCCGACTGCATGGCGTAGGCGGGGTTCCGCATCACCTGCGTCTGGAAGAACGAGAAGACCAGCGCGCCGAGGACCAGCCAGATGGTCCCCATCGCCCCCTGCGCACGCCTCCGGCGGGCGTGGAGATGGAAAGCTTCTGGATCACGCACGGTGCAGCAGCGCCTGTGTTCGGCCTGTGAGAGTCCGTTAGCGGAGGGTCCGGTACACCAGCATGGCCACCAGCCCGGCCAGTGCCACGTATGCCGCCTCCAGGGGTGCGTACAGGAGCAGGGTCTGCAGCGGCTCGCCCCGGCGCACGCCCTCGGCTACACCGTAGTATAGCGCATTCTGCACCCAGGCACCCAGGAACAGGTACAGGGTCAGGAAGAGGAGGCTCTCGCCCACGAACAGGTCACGGGAGCGAGCCCCCAGGTAGCCGAGCACGGTCTGCGTGATCGCCCCCGCCCCGAACGCGCTCAGCGAGACGGCATCCCCGAGCAGGCCGACCACGAACCCCACACCGGCCGCGGAGCCCGCGGGCAGCTGGCGCGCCCCCAGGAGCACGGCCAGCGTCAGGAGGTCCGGCGCCCACGGGCCGAGTCCCAGGCTCAGGTGGAGGACGAAGTGGAGGACCACCAGGGCCACGATGAGGAGCCAGAACGTCCAGCCATTCCTCATGGCTGCCTCCGGGCCGTGTCGGCCCGCACCGCCGGGCCGGTCCAGAGCGGGGACAGGTCGCCCAGCTCCTCATCGTCCGAGATCCCGACCAGCACGTGCGTGACCGCCTCCGGTCGGACGGCCGGGCGCAGCAGGTAGCTCTTCCGCCAGCCCGTGTCCGCTTCCTCGATCCCCACCACGGTCCCCACGAGGATGCCGCGGGGATAGACCCCGCCGCGCCCCGACGTCACGACACGCGTGCCCGGCGCCACGTCGACGTGGAAAGGCGCGCCCACCAGCGCCAGCCGGTCCTCTTCCCGGTACCGACCCCGGCGCGACTCCACGATCCCGTACGCCTCACCGTCCGCCGTCATCGCGCTCGCCCGGAAATCGGCGTTCGTCCAGTCGATGGCCTGCGCCGAGCTGCCGCCCACCTCCCAGACCACACCCAGCAGCCCGCCCGACGCGATCACCGGGCTACCCACCTCCACCGCCTCCTCACGCCCGACATCCAGCAGGAAAGTGCTCTCGCCCCCTTCCGTCCCGACCCGCACCACCTCGGCGGGCACGAACGAGCCGGACACCCGGTCTTGCAGGCCGAGAAGCTGCCGCAGCCGCCGGTTCTCCTCCGCCAGGCTGGCCTGAGCCGTGACCACGGCCAGCAGCGAGTCGCGCTCCGCCCGCAGTTCGCTCAGATCCACCGAGTGGGCCGCCCTGGAGACCAGCTCGGACTGCCCCCAGATGAACGGCTGGAGCACCGTCGCACGCAGCGCGCGCCGGATCGGAGCCTGGTAGTCCTGCGGGAGGAAGTAGAGGAAGAGGGCGAGGACGAGGAACACGGCCGCGAGCCCCGTGGTGCGCCATCGCCCCCGGCTGGATGGTTCGAAGTAGTCAACCACGCCCGGTCAGTCGCCCGTCACGTCGTCAGTACGCCGCGATAGCGGGGCAGGTCGTCGAGGATCCGGCCGGCCCCCCGAACCACGCACGTCAGTGGCTCCTCATCGACGTGGATCGGCAGGTTCGTCTCGTGGGCCAGCAGCTGATCCAGCCCTCGGATCAGCGCGCCGCCCCCGGTCATCACGATCCCGCGATCCACGATGTCCGACGCCAGCTCGGGGGGCGTGATCTCCAGGGAACGGCGCACCGCATCCACGATCTGCTGGATCGGCTCCTGGATGCACTCGCGGATCTCCTGTGAGTGCACGCGCACCGTCTTCGGGATCCCGCTCACCAGATCACGCCCCTTCACCTCCATCTCCCGCTCTTCGCCGCTCGTGAACGCCGAGCCGATCTGGATCTTGATCGCCTCCGCCGTCGGCTCCCCGATCAGCAGGTTGTAGTTCTTCCGCAGGAACGTCACGATCGCGTTGTCGATCTCGTCCCCGCCAACCCGGATCGAGGTGTCGCTCACGATTCCGTTGAGGGCGATGACTGCAATTTCCGTGGTACCCCCGCCGATATCGATCACCATGTTGCCCGTCGGCGTGTCCACCGGGAGCCCCACGCCGATGGCGGCCGCCATCGGCTCCGCCACCATGTAGACCTCCTTCGCGCCGGAGGCCGCCGCGCTGTCCCGCACCGCCCGTCGCTCCAGCTCGGTGATCCCCGACGGCACGCCGACGATCACCCGTGGCTTGATCCGGAAGATCCGCTTCGACGTGACCTGTCGCAGGAAGTGGCGGAGCATGATCTCCGTGATGTCCACGTCCGCGATCACGCCGTCCTTCAGGGGGCGGACGGCCATGATCCCCTCCGGGGTCCGGCCGAGCATCCGCTTCGCTTCAAGACCGATACCCTTGATCCTGCTCGACCCCCGCTCCACCGCCACCACGCTAGGCTCGTTCAGGACGATCCCCTCGCCCTTCACGTAGACCAGCGTGTTCGCCGTGCCCAG
>JBKGZE010000395.1:0-3031 GCA_046545735.1 Gemmatimonadota bacterium
GGATCGGCGCTGGCGCGGGCGGCAGCGCCCGGGGCCTCATGGTGGGAGGGATCGGCGCCGGTGTGGGCGGCGACTTCGAGGGGATCGGCCTCGGCGGTGTCGGCTTCGGCGCGGGTGGGCGGATCCGGGGCATCGTCGTCAGCGGCGGAGGGATCGGTGCTGGCGGGGACATCACCGGCCTGAGCATCGCCGGCATAGGGGTAGGGTCCGGCGGACACCTTCGCTGGGTCAGCATCGCGGGGATCGGCGTGGGCGCCCCCCGCATAACGGGTCTGGTCGCGGCGCCGGGCGTGGGCGGCGGCGACATCCGGGGCGTGGCGCTCGCCCCCGCCTATTTCCGGATCGAGGAGCGGGGCTCGCTCCGTGGCGTTTCGGTCAGCGCGTACAACGACATCCGGGGCTCTCAGCGCGGGCTGGTCATCGGCCTCATCAACATCGCCGAGGAGCTGCACGGGCTCCAGGTGGGTCTGATCAACATCGCTCGGAACAAGGACCGCTTTCCCGTGCTGCCGCTGCTGAACTACCACCCATGAGCCCGGCCTTCGTCAGTATCGCGCCGACTCCCGTGCGCCCTCCAGCGCCCAGCGGATGAAGTCGCGGATGTCCTGGTTCGAGCGGGCGAGGTCTTCGGCGCGCAGGTACATCATGTGCCCGCTCCGGTAGCCCTGGAACCGCATCCGGTCCCGCAGCCGGCCCGACGGATCGAGGTTCCAGAGGGTGTACTGGGCGGAGAAGTAGTCGGTGCCGCCGTCGTAATACCCGGACTGGACCATGACATGGAGATGCGGGTTCTCGGCCATGGCCTGGCGCAGGTTCTCCCCCGTCTCGTCGCCCTGCCGGTTCCACGGGTGGACAGGCCCGAAGACGAAATACCGCTGGTCCGTCTCGCAGCCGAGGTCGTCACGCAGGTAGTGGTTGATGGCCGGCGCGAAGGAATGGTTCCACGCCGCCATGGCGGGGTCGTAGTCGTAGCTCTCGCCGGCATCGGACCGGTCGACGCCCCGGTAACGGGCGTCCAGCCGGCCCACCGTTAGCCCGCGATCACGCAGCAGCTCCTTGCGGAACGCGCTCACCGGCGGGGCCAGGTTGTGGTCGAGCACGAAGTCGGGCGACAGCGCGGCCCACCGTCCGACGGCTTCGGCCAGCTCCGTCCGCCGATCGGCGTCCAGCGAGCCGCCGCGGGCGAGGGCCGGCAGGTACTCCTCGAGGGTGAAGGCCTCGACCTCCGGGAGGAGCTCGTCCAGGTCCCGCCGCTGGAGCTCGGGCGTCAGCGCGCCGTGGTACCAGGCGGTGGCCGTGTAGTGCGGCAGGTAGAGCGCCGTGCCCACGGGGCCGCCGCGGTCGATCCCCAGCCCGGTCGGCGAGACCAGGATCACGCCGTTCAGGTACATCCAGTGGGCGTCCTGGAGCCGACCGGCGAGCCCCGAGACCCGGGTGGTGCCGTAGCTCTCGCCGATCAGGAACTTCGGCGACCGCCAGCGCTGCTGCCTCGAGACGAAGGTGTCGATCCACCGGGCCAGATAGGCCACGTCCTCGTTCACACCGAAGAACTGCTCCCTGTCCGCGTCGTTGACGATCCGGGAGAAGCCGGTGTTCGCGGGGTCCACGTAGACGATGTCGGCCACGTCCAGGATCGAGTGGGGATTGTCGCGGACGCCGTAGGGCTGCGTGGGGAACCCCTCCTCGTCCAGCGCCACCAGCTTCGGGCTCGTGTAGCCGATGTGCATCCAGACCGACGCGGAGCCCGGCCCCCCGTTGAACGAGACCACGAGCGGGCGCCGGGCCACGTCCCGCACGTCCGTCCGCTGGTAGTAGACGTAGAAGAGCGAGGCCGCGGGCACGCCGTCGTCGTCCCAGACGGGCTGGGTGCCGAGCGTCACCGAGTAGGGGACCCGCTGCCCCCGGATCTCGGCCGTGCGGTCGAGGGTGACGGCCGTGTCCACGGGCGGGAGGACGACCGGTCCTCGGGGCGCGCCTTCGGGGGCGCCGGGCGCGCCTCCGAGCGTGTCGCGGGCGGCAGACGCGGGCTCCTGGGCGTGGAGCGACGCGGTGCCGAACAGCAGGAGGAGCGCGAGTGCCGGAATCGGAGCCCGGATCCGGGAGGCGATCGGTGCCATGGGTCGTCGTCGGGGTTGTCGGGAATCGAGGGGTGGTGGGCAACGTGGTCCCGGGGGCCGCTCCGGGTCAAGCACCCTGCGCCAGGCGGAGCCCCGCTGGTCACGACCGCAGCGCGGGCCACCAACAGTTCCCGCAGACAGAGCGAGAGGGCGCGTACAACCATCCGCCCCCACCGCTCATCTATCGGGACAACCGCCCCGGGCCCAGCGGTCCGGGACGCAATCGAACGGGACAGCACGAGGAGTATCATGAACCGGATCGTCGGAGCGTTGGGAATCCTGACTCTGGTGGGCCTGCTGGCCGGGTTCGCCGCCGAGCGCGGCGGGGCCGAGGAAGAATCCGTGCGCCAGACCGTCCAGTACTACATCGACGGTCAGGCGGCGGGCGACGGGACGATCATCGCCCGTGCCTTCCATCCCGACGCCCACATGACGGGTCTGCGCGACGGGGCGATCAGCCGGGTTCCCATCAGCCAATACGTGACATGGTTCCGCGGCGAGCCGGCGGCGGACGAGGCGCAGCGCGAGCGGTGGATCGAATCGGTGGACGTGGTGGGCGATGCGGCGATCGCGAAGGTCGTCCTCGACTATCCGGGGGTCCGCTTCACCGACTGGATGTCGCTCCTGAAGGTGGACGGTCAGTGGAAGATCGTGCACAAGAACTACACCGCGCAGCCGAAGTAGGCCCCCCGCGATCGGGCGCCATCTTGATTCCGGGTCCGCTCCGCCGCAGAATGGAGGGGACCGATGCCGGCCGGGCGACCGGGCGGCCGGTCCTCGCGCTCGCGCACCCGGCCGCTCCGACCCACTCGCGCCCCGGGAGCCGGCCATGTCCACCGTCGCACCCGCCCCCAGCGCGACAGCCACGCTCGACGTCGTGCGCGCGCTGTTCGCCCCGCTCGACGTTCGTGACT
>JBKGZE010000396.1:0-3022 GCA_046545735.1 Gemmatimonadota bacterium
CCCTCGCGCCCGCCCTCGAGGACTGAATCCGGCGGGGCTGCCCCCGCACCGGCATCCGCTGGGGCTGCCCCCGCACCGGCATCCGCTGGGGCTGCCCCCGCACCGGCATCCGGTGGGGCTGCTCCCGCATCGGCATCCGGTGGGGCTGCCCGCGCATCGGCGCCCTGTCGGATCCCTGGAGGAGCAGCCGTGCGGCCGGGCTGGCCGGCTGGGCATCACCGGCTTCGCAGGGCAGCCGGCGTGGTGCCCCGCGGGTGTGGCTCATCGGCGGTGGTGCCCAGCGGGTGTGGCTCACCGGCGTGGTCCCCGCGGGTGTGGCTCATCGGCGTGGTCCCCGGACGTGCTTGAGACTGAAACGCATTCGCAACCCGCCCGCGCCGCGCGCCCGGAACCCCATCTTCCTGAACGGTGTATGTCATTGTGCCCCAACGGGTTTAGCTATTTCAACGGATGTCGAAACACCCCCTTGCGTGAGCCCGGACTGCCCCTTATATTTCAACACAGATTGAAGGAACGAGGGCGCCCGGTTCCTCTCTGCTGGTCGGAGCCGGGCCTGTTTTCTGGGACGAGCGGCAGGGGAGCGCAGGCGGGTGGCTCCCTTGTTTCCACGGATAAGGGGAAGAGTGAATGGCCACTTTGACGTCCGGAGCTACGAAGGACAAGAAGGTCTCGCTACTGGAGATGAACGACAGTGAGCTGGTGGCGGCGCACCTGGAGGGCCATCCGCTGGCTTTCAGCGAGCTGTACAACCGGTACCGTGACCGTCTGGTGCACTTCATCCGACGCAAGACGGGCGACCCGGACCGTGCGGAGGACCTGGTACAGGAGGCGTTCGTGCGCGTGACGCGGCACCTGCACCGGTTCGACCAGTCGAAGAAGTTCTCGACGTGGATCTACACGATCTGCTCGAACCTGGCGAAGAACGAGCTGCGGAACCGGTCGCGGAGCCCGCTGGTGCTCTTCCAGAAGCTGACGACGCACTGGGAACCGGACCATCGCCCGCTCCAGTTCGAGGACTCGAACATGAAGCCGGACAAGCTGTATCGGAACAGGTACCTCGAGGAGGCGGTCGAGCAGACGGTATCGAAGCTGCCCGAGCACCATCAGCTGGTGTTCCGGCTGCGGGAGCTCGAGGGCAAGAGCTATGAGGAGATCGCGGAGATCACGGGCGTGAACCTGGGGACGGTGAAGAGCCGGCTGCACCGGGCGCGCACCAGCTTCGCCGAGATGATCGAGCCGCTGCTCAACTAGTCTCGCGCTCCCCTGCCCGCGCACCCGCTGGCCGGGCGCGCTCGAAGTGGCCGACGGCCCGCCCGTGAGATACTCCGGACGGGCCGTCTTCCATCGCCCCACCACCCGCCACCCGCCACCAGCAACTCGCCACCCGCCACCAGCAACACCAGCAACACCAGCCACACCGCTGCGTCGATGCTAGATTGAGAACCTCATTCCAACCCTTCCGCCATCCGGGCTATCTGAACGTTCGGAATGGCCATACTAGCCGAGATGAAGACGAGAGAGACGGGCCGGCCGAGCACGGACACCGAAGATGTCGCCCTGGCGATAGCCGGGGACACGCGGGCATTCGAGCGGCTGTACCGGCGGCACGCGGCGCGGATCAACACGCTGTGCCGGCGGATGGTCGGGCCGGAGCTGGCGGAGGACGTGCTCCAGGAGGTGTTCATCCGGGCGTGGGAGAAGCTGGACCTGTTCAAGGGGAAGTCGGCGTTCGGGACGTGGCTGTACCGGCTGGCGATCAACGTCTGCCTGGCGCAGCGGGAGCGGGCGGGGAAGCGGCGTGATCGATTCCGGAACGACGTGATCGCGCTGGAACGTGCGCGGGCCCCGCGGCAGCTGACGGACCACCGGATGGACCTGGACCAGGCGATCGAAGGGCTACCGGATCGGGCCCGGCAGGTGTTCGTCCTCCACGACGTGGAGGGCTACAAGCACCGGGAGATCGGGGACCTGCTGGGGATCACGGCTGGGACATCGAAGTCCCAGCTCCACGAGGCGCGGATGGCGCTCCGCGAGCAACTGAGGGCGTAGCACCATGGCGAGCGAGCACTGGACGGATCGGCTGTCGGAGTACCTGGACGGGGAGCTGGACGCTCCGGACCGGGCCGCGTGCCGGGCGCATCTGGCCGAGTGCCGGGAATGCGTCGACACTCTGGAGGAGCTGCGCGCCGTCGTCGAGGAGGCGTCGGCGCTTCCGGACGTGCCACCGGAGCGGGAGCTCTGGCCGGCGATCGAGGCCCGGCTGACCCCGCGGGTCGCCGCGACCGCCCCGACGGGTGCGCCACCGACCCGCCCGGCCGGGAGTGAGGACCCCATTCCGCTGGCGAGCCGGCGCAGGCGCGTGGTGATGACGGTGCCCCAGCTGATCGCCGCCGGCATCGCGCTGGTGCTCTTCTCCGCCGGCACGGTGTGGCTCGCGCTGCCGGGCCCCGCCAACGCACCCGACCCCGCCAGCGCGGCGGCGGGCGACCCGCCCGCCATCCTGGCTGATGAGCCCGGGCTGGCGGCGGGGTCCGCCGCGATCCCGGTCACCTTCACGAGCGTGTACGACCGGGCGATCGAGGAGCTGCGGTCGGAGTACGAGCGGCGCCAGGCGGAGCTGGATCCGGTTACGGTCCGGGTCGTGGAGCAGAACCTGGCGATCATCGATGCCGCCATCGCGGACGCCGCCAGGGCGCTGGCGCAGGACCCATCGAGCGGGTTCCTGAGCGCCCACCTGGCGTCCACGATGCGGCGCAAGGTCGACCTGCTGCGCCGGGCGGCGGCCATACAGGGAACGGAAATCTGAGGCAGGCTGAGCATGCATACGGCACTACTTACGGCGGCACTGGTTTTCAGCGCGGGCGCGGAGGCACCGGCGGACACGGTGATCCCGGTGGAGCGCGGCGTCCGGCTGGAGGTGGACAACTTCGGGGGCGACGTCGCGATCCGGTCTTGGAACCGGGACGCGGTCCAGGTCGATGCCGATCTATCGGGCAGTCAGATGCTGGACGTGGTCCGGACC
>JBKGZE010000397.1:0-3018 GCA_046545735.1 Gemmatimonadota bacterium
CGCGTCGACCCCATGCGCGCGCTCCGATACGAGTGATCAGGATCGGCCCCCGTACAACCCATTCCGGCCCCCGCCCGTCCTATATTCCGAACGACGCGCCGACGGGCCGGGGCCGACGGGGGCCCCGGTCGGGGGCGCAGCGAACCAGCCGAGAGCCATGAGCCAGCTGAAGCACGCCGTCCGCGTCCTCCTGAGGACGCCCCTGCTCACCACCGTCGCGATCCTGTCCCTGGCGCTGGGGATCGGTGCCAACGCGGCGATCTACTCCCTCTACGACCAGCTCCTGCTCCGCTCCCTCCCCGTCCAGGAGCCGGACCGGCTGGTCAACCTCTCGGCTCCCGGCCCGAAGGGGGGGCGGCAGTCGTGCAACCAGGCGGGGGACTGCGACGTCGTCCTCAGCTACCCCATGTTCCGCGACCTCCAGGCCGAGCACCCGGGGTTCTCCGGCCTCGCGGGGCACCGCCACTTCGGCGCCAACCTGGCCCTCGGCGACCGCACCGTGGACGGCGAGGGGATGCTGGTGTCGGGGTCGTACTTCCCCGTGCTCGGCGTCCGCCCGGCCCTCGGCCGGCTCCTCGACCCCGGCGACGACCGGGTGATCGGCGAGCACCCCGTCGCCGTCCTCGCCCACCGCTTCTGGCAGAACGCCCTGGGCGGCGACCCGGACGTCCTGAACCGGACCGTGGTGGTGAACGGCCGGACCCTGACCGTGGTGGGCGTGGCCGCCGCCGGCTTCAACGGGACCAGCCTCGGCATCCACCCCGACGTCTTCGTCCCCCTCTCCATGCGCGCCGCGGTGGAGCCCGGCTTCGAGGGCTTCGAGAACCGCCGCCGCTACTGGGTCTACGCCTTCGGCCGCCTGGCCCCCGGCGCTTCCGTGGAGGAGGCCGACGCCGCCATCAACCAGCTCTACGCCTCGATCCTGACCGAGGTCGAGCTCCCCCTCCAGGAGAACGCCGACGACGAGACCCTCGCGCGCTTCGCCGCCAAGCGCCTCGTCCTCTCCGAGGGCGACCGCGGCCAGAGCCTCCTCCACGGGCAGCTCGGCACGCCCCTGGTCCTGCTCCTGGGCCTCACCGGCCTCGTGGTGCTCATCGCGTGCGCCAATATCGCGAACCTGCTCCTGGCCAAGGGCGCCCACCGCTCCACCGAGATGGCCGTCCGCGGCTCCCTCGGCGCCAGCCGCGGCCAGCTCCTGCGCCAGCTCCTGACCGAGTCGCTCCTCCTCGCCGCCGCCGGCGGGGTCCTGAGCCTGCTGGTCGCCGGGGGCACCCTCCTGGGGCTCCAGGCCATCCTCCCGCCCTACCAGACCGCCATCGGCGACTTCGGCCTCGGGCCCGGTGTCCTGGCCTTCACCGCCCTCGTCTCCATCCTCACCGGCGTCGCCTTCGGCCTCTACCCGGCCGTCCACGCCACCCGCGGCGACCTCATCTCGGGGCTGCGCTCCTCGGCGCCCTCCGGCTCCCGCGCCGCCGCGCGCTTCCGCTCCGGGCTGGTCACCGCCCAGATCGCCCTCTCCGTGGCGCTGCTCGTCGCCGCCGGGCTCTTCATCCGCTCCCTGGCCAACGTCAGCCGCGTCGACCTCGGGCTCGACACCGACGGGATCGTCACCTTCGACATCTCCCCGCAGCTCAACGGCTACGAGCCCGAGCGCTCCCGCGTCCTCTTCGAGCGCCTCCGCGAGGAGCTGGCCGCCGTCCCCGGTGCCACCGGCGTCACCACGGCCATGGTCCCCGTCCTCTCGGGCAGCAACTGGATGGCGGACGTCTCCGTCCAGGGCTTCGAGTGGGAGCCCGGCGTCGACGCCGTCGTCGGCTTCAACCAGGTGGGGCCCGGCTACTTCCGCACCCTCGGCATCCCCCTCGTGGCCGGCCGCGAGTTCGAGCACGCCGACGGACCCGGCGCCAGCCGCGTCGCCGTCGTGAACGAGGCCTTCGTCGAGAAGTTCGACCTCGACCCGCAGGCGGTGGTGGGGTCCTGGGTCGCCATGGGACAGGACCGCAAGGAGCTGGACACCCGCATCGTCGGCCTCGTACCCGACGCCCGCTACGCCAGCGTCAAGGACGACCCGCCCCCCGTCCTCTACCTCGCCGACCGGCAGTCGTCCAGCCTCGGGTTCCTCACCTTCTACGTCCGCACCGATGGCGACCCGGCCCCCGTCCTCCGCGCCGTGCCCGACGTCATGCGGCGCATCGACCCCACCCTCCCCGTCGAGGAGCTCCAGACCCTCGAGCAGCAGGCCGCCGAGGGCGTCGCCATCGATCGGCTGGTGAGCATCCTCTCCACCGCCTTCGCCGTCCTCGCCACCCTCCTGGCCGCCATCGGGCTCTACGGCGTCCTCTCCTACACCGTCACACGACGCACCCGGGAGATCGGGCTCCGCATCGCCCTCGGCGCCGAGCGCTCCGAGATCCGCAGGATGGTCCTCGGACAGGTCGGCCGCATGCTCGTCGTCGGCGCCGCCATCGGCGTCCTCGGCGCCCTCGCACTCGGCCGCGCCGCCGCCTCGCTCCTCTTCCAGCTCGAGGCCCACGACCCCCTCACCATCGCCGCCGCCGTCCTCCTCCTCGCACTCATCGCCCTCGCCGCCGGCTTCGCGCCCGCCTTCCGGGCGGCGCGCGTCGATCCCATGCGGGCGTTGCGCTACGAATAACGAACGCGGCTTCGCCGCTTGGGGGCATTCCCGGGTGCCGCGGGGAGCCCATTCTCCGACCTTGGGGCCGTCTTCACCCGTTGAAAGGAAGCGAATGAACCGCCCGGTGGAGGCGGTCTTTACCGCGCGCCAGCAGCTCCAGCACCTGATCGCCTCGCAGACCATGTTCGTCCGCGGGTGGACGGAGGGGGTGTGGGCGGGCTCAGCCGCTCACTTCATGGACGCGTGGCGCCGCTCCTTCATCCTGCGGCGCCCTGCCCCTCCACGAACCGCGCCGGCGCCACCGCGGACGCCACGTCGAGGGCACCCCGGCGAACGTAGCCCGCAAGCACGTTCCGCCACTCGCTCCGCCAGAGGAGCGGCGC
>JBKGZE010000398.1:0-3004 GCA_046545735.1 Gemmatimonadota bacterium
GACCGTGGGTGCGGGCGTACCGGCCGAGCAGCTGCTCCACCGACCGATCCACCGGCTCGAGGAACGCGGCCGCGACCCCCGCCGGCGGCGCCACCCCCAGCGCGTCCCGATACAGCGCCACGTCCTCGACCGCGATCCACACCTCCCGCCCCGCGACCCGGACCTCCGCGATCCGGCGCTCTCCCTCCAACCGCTCCAGCCACGAGGCCAGCACGGGCGAGGGAGCCTCGGCGGCGCGCGGCGCGTCCGCGGTCGTGCCCACGTCGACGCGCCGCGCCAGCTCGGCCCCCGTCCGCTCCCCAAGCTCGCGGAGCATGTCGTGGACGGCGTCCGGGTGCCGCGCCCTCCGCCCCTCCGTCCGACGCTGCAGCCGGTCCTCCACCTCCGCGATCACGTCGGCGTCCAGCAGCTCCCGCAGGTCCGCCTCGCCCAGCAGCTCCCGGAGCAGCGCCATGTCCACGCTCAGCGCCTGCGCCCGCCGCTCCGCCGCCGGCGTGTCTCCCTCGTAGAGGTAGGCGGCGACGTACGCATAGACCAGCGACCGGGCGAACGGCGACGCGCTGGCCGTCTCCACCGGGTGCACCCGGACGTCCCGGCTCTCCACACGCGCGAGCACCTCCTTCAGCGCGGGGACGTCGAACACGTCCTGGAGCGTGGAGCGGTACGTCTCCATGACCATCGGGAAGCTGGGATACTGCATGGCGACGCCCATGAGCTTCTGCGCCCTGAGCCGCTGGGCGAAGAGGGGCGTGCGCTGCCCCGGGCGTCGCCTGGGGAGGAGCAGCGCCCGGGCGGCGTTCTCGCGGAACTGGCTGGCGAAGAGCGGACTCCGGGCCAGCTCCTCCACGATCCGGTCCTCCAGCTCCTCGGGTTCGGGGACCAGGAGGTCGAGGTCGGGCGGCTCGTCGCCGGCCGCGAGCGTGAGGACGATGCCGTCGTCGGACCAGACCACCTGGACGTCGTAGCCCACCCGCTCGCTCACGATCCCCCGGATCGCCAGCGCCCATGGGGCGTGGACCCGGCCCCCGAACGGCGTCAGGATGCACACCCGCCAGTCACCCAATTCGTCCCGGAACCGCTCGATGGTGATGTCCCGGTCCGTGGGCAGCGTCCCCGTGGCTTCCTCCTGCTCCGCTACGTACTCCACCAGGTTCGACGCCGCCCACCCGTCCAGCCCGTACGTGGACGAGAGCCAGGTCGCCACCTCGCCCTCCGCGCCGCCCGGCCCAGAGCCCGCAGAAGCACGTCGGCCCCGACGGAGCCGCTCACCCACCTCCCGCGTGAACGCCCCCAGCGCCCTGCCCAGCTCCAGCGGCCGCCCCGGCCCCTCCCCCTTCCAGAACGGCAGCCGCCCCGGCTCACCCGGCGCCGGCTCCACGATCACCCGGTCGCGGGTGATGTCCTGGATCCGCCAGGTGGTGGCGCCGAGCGTGAACGTCTGCCCCGGCTGCGACTCGTGGACCATCTCCTCGTCCAGCTCGCCCACCCGCGGCCCGTCCTCGCCCAGGTACACGCCGAAGAGCCCGCGGTCGGGGATGGTGCCGGCGTTCACCGCCGCGAGCATGCGCGCGCCCCGTCGCGCGCGGATGACGTCACGCTCCCGGTCCCACGTGATCCGCGGCCGCAGCTCGCTGAACTCGGTGGACGGGTAGAGGCCGGAGAGCATGTCGAGCACGCCGGTGAGGGCGGAGTCGGGGAGCTCGCGGAAGTTGGCGGCGCGGCGGACCAGCGCGGCCAGGTCGGGCACCGGCCAGTCCCGGACCGCGGCCATGGCCACCACCTGCTGCGCCAGCACGTCCAGCGGGTTCCGGGGTACGCTCAGCGCCTCGATGGCGCCCGCGCGCATCCGCTGCGCCACGATGGCTGCCTCGAGCAGGTCGCCCCGGTGCTTGGGGAAGACCCGGCCGATGCTCGGCTCTCCCACCTGGTGGCCCGCCCGGCCGACCCGCTGGAGCCCGCTGGCCACCGAGCCGGGGCTCTCCACCAGCACCACCAGGTCCACGGCGCCCATGTCGATCCCCAGCTCCAGCGAGCTGGTGGCCACGATGGCGGGCAGCGCGCCCGCCTTCAGCGCCTCCTCAACCTCGCGGCGCTGCCCGTGGGCCAGGCTCCCGTGGTGCGCCCGGACCAGCTCCTCCCCCGCCTGCTCGTTCAGCCGCTGCGCCAGCCGCTCCGCCAGCCCCCGGCTGTTCACGAAGATGATGGTGGTCCGACGCGACCGGATCAGCTCCAGGAGCCGCGGGTAGACCGCCGGCCAGATCCCGTACTGCGGGGTGAGTTCCTCCTCCTCCGACAGTATCGGCGACTCCGGCGTCTCCTCCCCCTCCGCCACGTGGCCGGACCCGTCCTCGGTCTCCACCACAGGCCGCGTCATGTCCTCCACCGGGACCACCACCTCCAGCTCCAGCTTCGGCGGGACGTGGGCGTCCACCACCGTGACGGGGCGGTCGCCGCCCAGGAACCGGGCGACCGCGTCCGCCGGCCGGGCCGTCGCGCTCAGCCCGATCCGCTGCGGCTCCGCCTCCGCCAGCCAGCTCAGCCGCTCCAGGCTCAGCGCCAGGTGGGCGCCACGCTTCGTCGCCGCCATGGCGTGGATCTCGTCCACGATCACCCAGCGGACCGTCCGGAACGTCTCGCGGGCCTGGCCGCCCAGCAGCAGGTACAGCGACTCGGGCGTGGTCACCATGATCTCGCCGGGATCGCGGACCTGACGACGACGGTCGGCCCGGGGAGTGTCGCCCGTCCGGACGTCCACCCGGGGATGCCGATAGTGCTCCCCCAACCGAGCCGCGGCCCGCTCCACCCCCGCCAGTGGCGTGCGGAGGTTCCGCTCGATGTCGTAGACCAGCGCCTTCAGCGGCGAGACGTACACCACCCGTACGCCGGGCTCGACGGCAGGCCCGGCCGGGTGGCCGGCCGGAGCGCCCGGTACCGCCACCTCCGACCCGCCCCGCGCGCGCGGGCTCGCCTCCGCGCCCGGCGCCCCCAGCCGCCCCACCCGGTC
>JBKGZE010000399.1:0-2999 GCA_046545735.1 Gemmatimonadota bacterium
GCTCGGAGGACGGCAACGAGTTCGAGGTGCCGGAGTTCACGGTGAGCGAGCGTGACACGGAGCAGGCGGCGCAGACGATCCTGGAGACGTTCGACGAGTGGCAGACCCAGCTCCGCCACACGGTCTTCTGCCAGCAGTACATGGACAGCGAGCGGTGGGATGACGCGCTGCGCAACTGCGAGCAGGCGCTGGAGATCAATCCCACGTCCGGATCGGCGCTCTACAAGAAGGCGTTCATCCTGCGGGAGACGGAGCGCTACGACGAGGCGCTGGAGACGCTCGAAGAGCTGCTCGAGCTGGACGCGATCGATCAGGATGCCCTGAAGCTGGCCGGGATCGTGGCGACGCAGGCGGGCATGCCGGAGCGTGCGCGCGAGTACTTCGACCGTTACATGGAGCTGAACCCGGGTGACGTGAGCGTACGTCTGACCGTCGCCACGGACATCTCGAACGCGGGCGATCCGGCCACCGCCATGGAGTTCGCGCAGGAAGGGCTCGAGGTCGAGCCGGATGACACGAGGCTGCTCACGTACATCGGCCACTTCGCCGTTCAGGCGGCGGGTCAGGCCGAGTCGGCGCTCAACGCGCAGAGCCAGGGCGAGGAGCCCACCGGTACGGCCGATCCCACCAAGGTGGGCGAGTACTACCAGACGGCGGCCGAGTCGTACCAGCGCGTCTTCGAGGAGGAGGGGGACGAGACGGATCCGGAGATCGTCGAGCGGCTGATCGTCTCGCTCTTCAAGCTGGAGAACTACGACGAGGCGATCGCGCTCGGGCAGCAGGCCGTAGAGATGGCACCCGAGAACGCGTCGGTGTGGGATGCGTACTCCCGGGCCCTCCAGGAGGCCGGCCAGACCGACGAGGCGCTGGCGGCTATCGAGAAGGTCCGCGAGTTCGGCGGCAGCTCGCCCGGGCTGATTCAGCGTGAGGCGTTGCTCCGGATGCAGGCGGGCGACGCAGGTCGCGCCATCGAGGCGCTGAACGAGGGCGTCGAGGAAGGGCTGTTCGAGGCGACCGTCGCGTTCAACATCGTCTTCGGGCACGCCTACAGGGACAATTTCCAGCAGGGGCGGCTCGACGAGGCCTACGATCTGCTCGAGGCGGCCGGGCCGCTGGCGGTGGAGGAGAAGGACCGGCTGACGCGGAACTTCTGGCGCGGCTACATCATCAAGGAGCAGGCGCTCGCGGCGCTCGGCGAACAGGAGGAATGGGACGCCGCCAAGGCGGAGCGCGCCAAGCCGATGTTCGAGCGGGCGCTGGAGCTGCTGCGGACCGCGCGCGGGTACGAGCAGTACCACGGGTCCGCCAACGTGCCCGGTCAGATCGAGCAGGTGGACCAGTACATCCAGATCACCGACTCGCTGATCAAGCGCGGTCGGTAGGTCCGGCAGAAGGCCGCTCCGAAAGCGCCGGCGGGGATCCCCCCGCCGGCGCTTTTCGATTGCGACCGCTCCGAACCGCCCACTAGCCGGGCGTCCGGGTTTCCGGGACGCAGTCCTCGTGCTCCATGTAGCGCCTGATGAGGGGGGTCACCGACAGCCCGTGGGCGACAATGGAGGCGGCCACCACCCAGAGGACGAAGCTCATGAGCAGCCGGGCCTCCCCCTCCGGCACCCCCCGGGCGATGGCGAAGGAGAGATAGTAGACGGAGCCGATCCCCCGGATCCCGAACCAGGCGATGAGGCGGCGCTGGATCCCGGTCAGCGTGCTGGGGAGCAGCACGGGAGCGACGGCGAGGGGGCGGAGGACCAGGAAAAGGAGTGGCGCGAACCAGAGCACCGAGCCGGCGAACCGGTCGGGGATCAGCATGCCGCCCACCAGGAGGACGATGCCCACGGTCCCGATCCGCTCCAGCTGCTCGCTGAACCCCAGGACCGCCTGGGCCATGTAGGCCGGCGCCATGTCAGGGTCGGTAGCCTCCTCCTCCGCCGCACCGCTCTCCGCCGCCGCCGCCACGTCCGGCGGCGGTTCGTCCTCGCCCGTGTGCCGGCGCTCGATCCGCCGCACCGCCAGCCCGGCGGCGAATACGGAAAGGAATCCGTAGGTGTGGATGAGGAGAGCCACGCCGTAGGAGAGGGTGATGAGGCCCAGCGCCAGGAAGTCGTCCAGCCCGAGCCCCTCCCGGTGCTCCTTCCGCAGGTAGATGACCAGTCGCCCGACCAGCGTGCCCATGATCGTCCCCACCACGATCCCGGCGCCAATGGCCCAGACCACGTCCACGGCCACCCAGCGCCAGCCGCCCGTCCCCAGCTCGTGGAGTCCCAGCAGACCCAGCCCCAGCATCACGAACGGGAACGCGGTGCCATCGTTCAGCCCCGCCTCCGCCGTCAGGCTGAACCGGAGCCGGTCCCGGTCCGCCGGCTCGTCCACCTGGACGTCCGACGCCAGCACGGGGTCGGTGGGCGCCAGCACCGCGCCCAGGAGGACGGCGGCTCCCGGCGAGAGCCCCAGCAGCAGGTGACCCACCGCCGCGATCATCCCCACCGTCAGTGTCATGGAGCCGAACGCCAGCGCCACCGGCACCACCCAGCGCCGC
Organism: Gemmatimonadota bacterium; assembly: GCA_046545735.1. Taxonomy (GTDB): domain Bacteria; phylum Gemmatimonadota; class Gemmatimonadetes; order Longimicrobiales; family RSA9; genus JAWVYT01. The sequence continues at coordinate 2,537 of JBKGZE010000399.1, forward strand.
TCCGACAGCGGCGCCCGCAGCTTCAGCCCCGCCGCGAAGAGGGAGACGATGACCACGATCTCCGCCAACCGCTCGAGCAGCGCGGCCTGCTCCACCGGGTCCAGGGCGATGAGACCCAGGGCCAGGGGCCCGAGCAGGACGCCGGCGCCCAGGTAGAGGAGGGGCGTGGTGATGGGGAGCCGGCGCAGCACGGAGTCCGCCAGCGCCATGGCCACCAGCAGCAGCCCCACCACGATGTACCAGAGTATCCCGCTCATTCCGCCCCGCCTTCTGCCGACGACGACCGCTCCGCCCCTGCAGCATCTGCACCGCGCTGAAACATACCAAACGGTATCTAAATGGCTCAGCCACCCGGAACGCCGGAAAACGCTAGGGAATCAAGGAGCTGGCGGAGCACCTTGGGGGGAAGGCGAGGGGGCCGTGCTCACGGTCGTGCTGCCGGTGGCCCGGGTCCCGGCCGCGA
>JBKGZE010000400.1:0-2991 GCA_046545735.1 Gemmatimonadota bacterium
GGGAAAGCGCCTGGCCTGAGCCTGGATGCAGGCCTGGACCGTGGTCTCGGTTTCCAAGGGCAATATCGCACGGTGGGGCGCGGCTCGCGGCTTCGCGCGACGGCTCGGCCCGCCGGTCACGAGGAGGGCGGTGCGGTGACGCGGGCCCGGGCGCGCTCGGCCTGGGCGAGGTGACGGCGGGCGTGGGCGGCCATGTAATGGAACCAGTCGCCGAGGGAAAGCTTGAGCCGGGGGTCCACCAGCGAGCGGAGCCGCACCTTGCGGCGGTCCAGGTCCGCGGCCTCGTTGATCCGTACGATGAGCTCCTCGTGCAGCGCTTCGAACGCCTCCAGGACGTCCTCTGGGTCGTGGTCGCGGGCGGGCTCGAGGGCCGGGTGCGTCCGCGTCCGGAACTGTCCGGACTCCTGCGTCCACGCGATGAGCCGGCCGAGCATGGTCCTGTCGGGCGCGCCGGGGTCGGCCACCGCGCCGTCGGCCCGGGCTCGATCGATGGCGTCGGCGAACTCGGGGAGGTACGCGCGGGCGGTCTCGTTCAGGTGCTCGAGGCACTCGGCCACGGACCAGGAGTCAGGCGACGGCCGGCGGTTGAACGTCTCCCGGTCCATCCCGTCCGCCAGCTCCCGCACCCGGCGGATCAGCGTCCGCACCTGGTCCTGCACCCCCGAGCGGGTCCTGCGCGCCGTGGCCATGGCCGGCTCAGCGCCCCATGGTGCGACGCAGGGCGGCCTCGAGCGTCGGATCCTGCCACTCGTAGCCGGCGAACTCCAGCTTCGCCGGCACCACCCAGGCGCCCCTCAGCAGCTCGTCGCCCAGGTCGCCCAGCAGCCGGACGGCGAACGACGGGATCTTCAGCAGTCGCGGCCGGTGCAGGACCCGGGCGACGGCGTCGGCGAACTCCTCGTTCGTCACCTTCTCCGGCCCGACGACGTTGACCGGGCCGGCAACGTCCGGCCGCTCCAGGAGGAAGGCCATCACCCGGGCGATCTCGTGGCGCGTGGTCCACGGGAACGGCTGGTCGCCCGAACCGAGGGCGGCGCCGAGCCCCAGCCGCGTGGCCGCGGTCATCCCCTGCAGCAGGAGCCCGTCGGGGTCCAGCACCGGCCCGAACCGGGTCATGACGACCCGGACGCCGGCGTCCGCCGCCGGCCGCGTCGCCGCCTCCCAGTCCTGGACGACCCGGGCCATGAAGCTCTCCCCCGGCGGCGCCTCCTCCGGCAACGGCTTGTCCGCCGGCCGGTCGCCGTAGTAGCCGATCCCGCTGGCGTTGACCAGGGTGGCGGGACGCCGCGTATCGTCCAGTCCCGCAAGGGTTTCCGCCAGAAGCGTCGTGCCCTTCACCCGGCTGTCGCGGATCCGCCGCTTCTTCGGCTCCGTCCACACCCCGAAGATGTTCTCGCCCGCCAGGTTGATCACCGCGTCGTGCCCGGCCAGCCCCTCCGCGTCGATCTCGCCCGCGGCCGGCCTCCAGTAGAGGGCGTCCTCCGCCGCCGCGGCGTCCCGGGACCGGACGAGGCGGGTGACGGTGTGCCCGGCCTGGCGGAGGTGGTCGGTGAGGGCGGAGCCGACGAGGCCGGAGGCCCCGGTAATGGCGATCTTCATGATGGGCGGTCGGGATCAGGTTCGAGCGTCGACTCGGATTTCGATAGCGTCTGCGGTAGCTGGACAGGGGGCTGTGGCCGGGGGGTGCATGGAACGGGCCAGCACCTCTCGGACCACCTTTCGGTTTTCGGTTTACGGCCGCTCCTGACGGACAGCTCGAGCAGCGTACGCCCGTTCCAAGCGGCCCGCCGGGGCGCGGCTGGGGGTCTGCCGCGGCAGGATGCGGCTGTCAGAGCCCGCAGTGGACGGGATAGACCGGGCGGCAATGGGGTGTGCCATGATCGGCCGGGCCAGGTGCATGGCTGATCGGGCCTGAAATGAAATTCGAAACGTGGTCCGACGTGCTTCGGGGCCTGCGCGCTCGGGGCCGCGGCCCCACTCTCCTGCCTCTCCTGCCGGCTCACCAGCCCACACCGGAGCGGATGTCGGCTACGCCGCCATCGCAGGTGCTGGAGACGCTGCGGGAGGCGGCGGTGATCGCGAGCACGACGGCGTCGAACCGGCTGGAGGGGGTGGAAGCGCCGGCGGCGCGGGTGGAGGCGCTGGTGTCGGCGAACGCGTCACCCGCGAACCGGTCGGAGCAGGAGATCGCGGGCTACCGGGACGTGCTGCGGACGATCCACGCCAGCTGGGAGCACATGCCGTTCACGCCGGGGGTGGTGCTGCAGCTGCACCGCGACCTGTACCGGTACGTCCCCGGCGACGGCGGCGTGTGGAAGACCGCGCCGAACGTGATCACGGAGCGGCGGCCGGACGGGACGGTGCGGGTGCGGTTCGAGCCGGTGGCGCCGCACGAGACGGCGGACGCGATGGCGGCGCTGCACGAGCGTCTCGAGGGCGCGTGGGGGGCGGGCGAGGCGGATCGTCTGCTGCTGATCGGCGCGTACGTGCTGGACTTCCTGTGCATCCACCCGTTCCTCGACGGCAACGGCCGGATGGCGCGGCTGCTGACGCTCTGGCTGCTGTACCGGGCCGGCTACACGGTGGGCCGCTACATCAGCCTCGAGCAGGTGGTTGAGCATCACCGCGACGGCTACTACGACGCCGTCGAGGCGTCGTCGCGGGGCTGGCACGACGCCCGGCACAGCCTGCTCCCGTGGTGGGAGTACTTCCTGGGCGTGGTGGTCCTGGACGCGTACCGCGCGCTGGACGAGCGGGTGGGCCGGATCACGTCCCGGCGGGGCGCCAAGCGACAGATGGTGGCCGCCGCCATCCGTCGCATGCCCGCGGTCTTCCGCTACGCGGACGTGGCCCGGGCGTGTCCGGGGATCAGCCGGCCGACGATCCAGCGCGCCATGCGCGAGGCCCGGGACGCGGGGGTCATCGAGCTGCTCAGCGCCGGGCGGGACGCGGAGTGGCGCCGGGCGTAGGCGTCGGGGGTCGAGGTTCGAT
>JBKGZE010000401.1:0-2987 GCA_046545735.1 Gemmatimonadota bacterium
TCCGCGACGTGCCCGCGCGCACGGGCGCGCCCGCCGCGGCGGAGGGCGCGGTCTCGACCGGGGCGGTGGGGGCCGGGCCGGTGGCGGCCGACGTTCCAGAGGTGGGGGCGTTCCTGGACTTCAACGTGGCGATCAGCTGTACCGAGGAGGACATCCGGACCGGGGAGGTCGTGTACGTCTCGGAGCACGCCATCGTGGTGGCGGACACGGCCAATCCGAGGGACCTGGCGCCGGCGGACTACGCCCACTTCGCCCTGACCTTCGACACCCTGGTCTACCCGGTGGAGACGGCGCATTTCGGCGCGCCCGCCGACATCGACGAGAACGGCCGCTCGATCCTCTTCTTCACGCGGGCGGTGAACGAGCTGAACGCGTTCGGTGCCGAGGCGGTGACCATCGGGTTCTTCTGGTCCGGCGACCTGTTCCCGGAGGAGAGCACGTCCCGGCTGGAGGCGTGTCCGGCGGCGAACCAGGCGGAGATGTTCTACCTGATCGCGCCCGACCCACTGGGCCTGGTGGGCCCGAGCTTCTCGCTGGACGACGTGCGCGACCTGGCGATCCCGCTCATCGGCCACGAGTACCAGCACCTGGTCAACGCCTCCCGGCGCCTGTTCGTCAACGACGCGCGCCGGTTCGAGGAGCCGTGGCTGAACGAGGGGCTCAGCCACGTCGCCGAAGAGCTGCTCTTCTACGCCGCGTCGGGCCTGGAGCCGGGCTTGAACCTCACGGGCGAGGACCTCGTCGCCACGGAGAGGGCGAGGCTGGCGTACAACCGGTATCAGAGCGGGAACCTGTCGAACCTCTCGCGGTACCTGAGTCGGCCTGACACGGCCTCGCTGATGGGGATCGACCTGCTCTCCACCCGCGGCGCCACCTGGGCGTTCCTCCGGTACGCGGCCGACCGGTCCGGGCGCGGGGACCGCGCCTTCTTCTTCGACGTGGTCAACAGCCGGGTCTCGGGACTCGACAACCTGCGGCAGGTGCTGGAGCCGGACGCACCGCTCGACTGGATGCAGGACTGGACGGTCTCCGTCTTCGGCGACGACTTCGTTGCCGGCCTCCCCGACCGCTTCGCCAACCGGAGCTGGGACCTGCGGGCCGTCTACGAGCGAACGTCCATCGGCGAGTACCCCCTCGAGGTTCTCACCCTCGATCCCGACCCGCTGACCAGCGTGGACCTGCTGCCCGGGGGCGCGGCGTACCTCCGGTTCGGCATCGCCGCCGACCGCCGCGCGGTGATCCACATCGAGGCGGACGGCCAGGCGCCGAACGCAACGCTCCGCGGCTCCTTCGTGCGGGTGCGCTGATGCCGGGCACACGGGGGGGGCCGGCGGCACTGCTCGCGACCGTGATGGCCGCCGTCCTGATCGGCGCGGCCGCGGGCACGGCCCATGGCCAGGCATGCGGCGTGGCCACCGGCCGGGGCGCCGCGGCCCACGGCGGATACGTCCAGTACGACCTGGGCGCTGGCGTTTCCGGGGCGATGATCGGCCTGGACGTCACCAGCGTCAGCCGCCCCGCGGTGCTGCCGGGGCAGCGGTTCGAATCCCGGCTCGGCTACCGGACGATCCTGCTCGAGCCCGGTCCCAATCCCCACATCGTCCGGCAGGTCAGCGCCATGGAGATCCCGATCACGCCGCTGCGCTTCTCGCTCTGCCCCGCCCTTCACGCAGGGGGATCCTGGGTCACCATCGACGACGAGCCCTCCTTCGCCCTCGCCGGCGGTCTCGGGCTCCGCGTCGCCGGGACCATCCTCGCGGGCGCCGGCACGGCCGTGCCGTACGCCGAGGTCCGCGGCCTGGCCGCGTACAGCACCGGGACCGTGTTCGACATCGAGGTCGAGGGGACGGGGCTCGCGGTGGGCGTCGAGGCCGGCCTCCTGGCGGCGTTCGGCCGGCTCACGCTCCAGGCAGCCGCCTCCCTCGACGGGCTGGACGGCGGCCTCGGCCTGACCCCTTACCCGCGGGCGGCGGGCGAGCTGTCGGCCGGCGTGCGGTTCTAGGGATCCGGCTCTACGGACGCTCCAGGACCCGTAGCGCACCCCGCCCCTCCCGCTCCACCTGGTCGAGGGTGCACTGGCGCGGCTCCTTATCGGGGCGCCACCGCTCGAGGGTGGTGCCGTGCCGGAACCGGCCGTCCGTGAAGTGATCGTAGGCCACCTCCACCACCAGCTCGGTGCGCAGCGGCTCCCACCGCGCCGACCGGTCCGTCGACCAGCGACTCGGGCCGCCCGGCCGCCTCCCGGTGAACCCCGGCTCCTCGACGAGCGGCTCGACCACGTCCAGCAGCCGGACGCGATCGCCCGCCGAGAAGCTGGAGCAGAAGCCGACGTGGTGGAGGAGACCAGCGTCGTCGTGGAGCCCGAGGAGGAGGGAGCCTAGGCCGCCGTGCTTGCCGTAGCGGAAGCCGCCCACCACGCAGTCGGCCGTGCGACGGCGCTTCACCTTCCACATGGCATCCCGGGACCCGCTCGCGTAGGCGCGGCGCGGGTCCTTGGCCATCACGCCATCCACGCCGGCCAGCTCGTCGAGCCACGCCCGCGCACGCCGCGGGTCCTCGGTGGCGGGGGTCACGTGGATGCGGGGCGCGTCGGCCAGGAAGCGGGCCGCGAAGTCCTCGAGGCGGTCGCGGCGCTCGGCCAGCGACCGGTCGAGGAGCGGAAGGGTGGAGCCGCGGGCCAGGAGGTCGAAGACCACGAGCCAGGCGGGCGTCTCCTCCGCCAGGCGGCGCACGCGGCTTTCCGCCGGGTGGATCCGCTGCAGCAGGAGGTCGAATGCCACGTCCTCGCCCCGGGGAACGAGGAGCTCGCAGTCCAGCACGAATCGCCGCGCGCCAACCTCCTGTACGGCCGCGGCGGCCTCGGGAAAGTACCGGGTCAGCGGCTTGCCCGCCTTCGACTGGAGCGCGACCGTCGAGTGGTCGCGGAACGCCAGGCAGCGGAAGCCGTCCCACTTGGGCTCGAACCACAGGTCGTCGCGGTCGGGGAT
>JBKGZE010000402.1:0-2985 GCA_046545735.1 Gemmatimonadota bacterium
CTCCCGAGCAGCATCGGACGCTGCAGCGGCTGATGTACGATTCCCTGCCGTACTGGGACCGTGGCTCGGCGCGGGTCGGGGTCGGGGCCGCGGGCGTGGGGGCGTACCGTGGCCCGTTCGTGGGCCGTGCCGGGGGTCGGTGGGCCGCCCGTTGGTCCGGTCGCGGTGGCGGCTGGGGTGGCCGTGGGTTCCGGGGCGCCTGGCGGGGCTACTGGCCCCGGTAGGTCAACCGGCGGCTACGAACCCAATCCGTCGGCCGCAGGCCAAACGGATCGGAACAGGTAACCAAGGGAGCGCCCGGGAGCCCGGCGGACGGTCGGGAGCGCCGGGGAGCCGCCGGGCGCGCTGGACGCGGCCGCCGCTCGGTCGTACTGTGGGTTCGGCGGGGCTTCTGCCTCGCCACGTCTTCTCGAACCCAGCCCGGAGCGGTGCGATGTCGCCCAGAACCCTTTCGGCCGTGCTGCCGTCACTCGTCGCTGTCGTCTTCGTCCTCCTCCCGAGCCGCGCGCCGGCGCAGAGCGATGCGGGTACGCGGTTCCTCCGGCAGCCGGACGTGAGCGCGAGTCAGATCGTGTTCGTCCACGCGAACGACCTCTGGACGGTCGGCCGTGATGGCGGCCTGGCGCGGCGGCTGACGAGCGGGGCAGGGGCCGAGACGGACCCGCACTTCTCGCCGGACGGCCGCTGGATCGCGTTCACCGGTGAGTACGCGGGCGACCAGGACGTGTACCTGATGCCGGCGGCCGGGGGGCAGCCGGTCCGACTGACGTGGCACCCTGGCGGGGACGTGGTGCAGGGATGGACGCCGGACGGCCGGATCCTCTTCCGCTCCAGCCGGGACGGGGTGCCGACGCGTCAGTGGCGGTTCTGGACGGTGTCGCCGGAGGGCGGGATGCCGGAGCCGGTGGCGCTCCCGCAGGCGTACGAGGGCGAGATGAGCGACGACGGCGCCCTGGTCGCCTACCAGGAGATCGGCTACTGGGACCCGGAGTGGCGGAACTACCGGGGCGGCCAGGCGCAGCCGGTGGCGGTGGTCTCGACGGAGACGTGGGAGCGCCGGGCGGCGCCGCACGGCGGCGAGCGGCAGATGGCGCCCGTCTGGCTGGACGGCCGGGTCTACTACATGTCGGAGCGGGACTGGGCGAGCAACGTGTGGTCGTGGGACCCGGCCACGGGCGAGGAGCGGCAGCACACGTTCCACGCCGACTTCGACGTGAAGAGTCTCGGGGCCGGCGGGGGCGTGGTGGTCTACGAGCAGGCGGGCTACCTGCACGAGCTCGACCCGGCGAGCGGGACCACGCGGCGGCTGCGCGTGGTCGCGGAGGCGGACCAGAACTGGGCGCGGCCCCGCTGGGAGGAGGTCTCGCCCGGGAGTCTGCGGGACGCGCGGCTGTCGCCGACGGGGAAGCGGGCGGTCTTCGAGCAGCGCGGCGAGATCTTCACGGCGCCGGCCGGGGAGGGCAGCTGGCGCAACATCACGCGGAGCCCCGGCGTGGCGGACCGGCACCCGGTGTGGTCGCCGGACGGGGAGCGGATCGCGTGGTTCAGCGACGAGGGCGGCGAGTACGGCCTGACGGTGGCCGACCAGCTGGGTCGGGACGCGCGCCGGATCGAGCTGCCCGGCCCGACCTTCTTCTTCCGTCCGACGTGGTCGCCCGACGGCACCCGACTCGCGTTCACCGACACCGACTACCGGGTGCTCGTCGTGGACCTCGATTCCGGCGACGTGACCCACGTGGACACCGACCTGTTCGCCCACCCCGAGCGGTCCATGAATCCGGTCTGGTCGCCCGATTCCCGCTGGCTGGCCTACGCCCGGCGGCTGGACAACCAGTTCCGGGCCATCTTCGTCCATGACACCCGGACGGGCGCGACGCGCCAGCTCACCGACGGGATGGCCGACGCCATCACGCCCGTCTGGGACGCCTCCGGCGACCACCTCTGGTTCCTGGCGTCCACCGACTACGGGCTGAACACCGGCTGGCTCGACATGACGTCGTACGACCGGCCGGTCACCCGCGCGCTCTACCTGGCCGTGCTCGACGCCGACGATCCTTCCCCGTTCCTGCCGCGCAGCGCTGAGGAGGGCGCGGTGGGCGCCGAGGGCGAGGAGGGCGCCGAGGGCGAGGAGGGCGCCGAGGACGGAGCGGTGGTCGTGAAGATCGACTTCGAGGAGGTGCGGGACCGGATCCTGGCCGCGCCGGAGCTGCCGCTGCGGAACTACGTGGGTCTGGTGCCGGGGCCGGCGGGGCGCGTGTTCGTGCTGGAGTCGGTCCCGAACGAGCGCGGCGCCGTCGTCCACCGGTACAGCGTGGATGACCGGGAGCCGACCAGGTTCCTGGAGGGCGTGACCACGCTGGAGCCGTCGCACGATCGGCAGAAGCTGCTGGCGCGGGTGGGGCAGTCGTGGAAGGTGGTGGACGCGGCGAAGGCTCCTCCGGGGAACGGGGGCGAGAGCCTGGAGCTATCGGGGCTGCGGGTGCGGGTGGAGCCGCGGGCCGAGTGGGCGCAGATGCTGCGCGACGGCTGGCGCTTCATGCGCGACTTCCTCTACGTCGACAACGTGCACGGCGCGCCCTGGGACGACGTCTGGGAGTGGTACGCGGCGTGGCTGCCGGACGTGGAGCATCGGTCCGACTTCAACCACCTCCTGGACATGCTCTCGGGCGAGGTTGCGGTGGGGCACTCGTACGTCCGGGGTGGCGACTACCCGGAGCTGACGTCGCCGCGGACGGGGCTCCTGGGCGTCGACCTGGAGGAGCACGACGGCTTCTACCGGATCACCCGGGTCTACTCGGGCGAGGACTGGACGCCCGGGCTCCGGGGGCCGCTGTCGCACCCGGGGATGGACGTGGAGGTGGGGGATTACCTGGTGGCGATCCAGGGGCAGCCGCTGCGGGCGCCCACGAACCCGTACAGCCTCCTGGAGGCGACGGCCGGACGGACGATCACGGTGGCGGTGAACGACCGTCCGGGGCAGGAGGG
>JBKGZE010000403.1:0-2979 GCA_046545735.1 Gemmatimonadota bacterium
CAGCCTGGTGCTCCTGACGCTGAGCATCGACATCAAGGGCATGCTCCGGCTGGGGCCGAAGGCGATCATCATGTTCCTGACCGGGACGCTAGGGATCGTGATCGGCGGGCCGCTGGCGCTCCTCTTCTTCTCGTGGATCAACCCGGAGTCCGCGATCTCCGGCGGCGGGCCGGACGCGGTCTGGCGCGGGCTGACCACGGTGGCAGGCAGCTGGATCGGTGGTGGCGCGAACCAGACGGCGATGAAGGAGGTCTTCGAGGTCGGCGATGACATCTTCAGCGCCATGGTCGCGGTGGACGTGCTCGTCGCCAACGTCTGGATGGCGGTGCTGCTGTACGCGGCGGGCGAGTCGCACATCCTCGACAAGAAGCTCAAGGCGGACACCTCGGGGATCGAGAGCCTGAAGAAGACGATGTCCGACTACCAGGCCAGCGTGGCCCGGATCCCGAACCTGACGGACCTGATGAAGATCCTGGCCATCGGCTTCGGCGTGACCGCACTGGGTCACTTCATCGCGGACTGGCTGGCGCCCTGGATCGGCGCCACGTACCCGGCCCTCGACCGCCTGAGCCTGAGCAGCCCGTTCTTCTGGATCGTGGTGGTCGCCACCACCGGCGGGCTGATCCTCTCCTTCACCAAGCTGCGCTCGCTGGAGGGGGCCGGCGCGTCGCGGGTCGGCTCGGCGCTCCTCTACGTGCTCATCGCCTCCATCGGGATGAACATGAACCTGGGCGCCATCGTCGAGAACCCGGAGCTCTTTGCGGTGGGCGCGGTCTGGATTTCGATCCACGCGGCGCTGCTCATCACCGTCGCGATCCTGATCAAGGCGCCCGTCTTCTTCCTGGCCGTGGGTAGCCAGGCGAACGTCGGCGGCGCCGCCTCGGCGCCGGTGGTGGCCTCGGCCTTCCATCCGGCGCTGGCCACGGTGGGTGTGCTCCTGGCCGTCTTCGGGTATGCGCTCGGCACCTACGCCGCCTGGTTCACCGGTCAGCTGATGCGGATCGTCGCCGGCGGCTGAGGCCCGACACCGCCCGGGCCTGCGAGGTGCGCCAGGTCGGTGGAATGGAGTCAGGACCTGAGGCTGGGGAGCCGGACCGTGAAAGTGGCTCCCCGGCCGTACGCGCTTTCGAGCTCCAGCTCCCCGCCCAGCGTTTCCACGAGCCGCCGTGTGAGGCTGAGCCCGATCCCCAGGCCGCCGTAGGTCCGGAGGTTCGGCGCCTCCGCCTGCCAGAACGGGTCGAAGATGCGCTCCCGGGTGGCCTCGTCGATGCCGACGCCCGTGTCCTCCACCTCCAGCGTGAGGGTGTCGCCGCGCCGCGAGGCCCGGACGGTGACGTGCCCTTCGCGGGTGTACTTGACCCCGTTGCTCACGAGGTTGAGAACGATCTGCCGGAGCATCCGGGGATCGGTGCAGAAGGGAGCGTCCGTGCGGATCACGGTGCGCAGAGCGACGCCTTTCTGGTCCGCTTCCACTCGGACCGCCTCCAACGCCGTTTCCAGCACCGTCTCGATATCCACATCGCGGGGTTCAAGGAGCTCGGTCCCGGACTCTACCCGGGCGAACGAGATCAGCTCCTCCACCAGCTGGACCATGTGCCTGGCGCTCTGCTCGATGCGCCGGAGCTGCTTTCTCTGATCGGGGTTGATCGGGCCCTTCACCTCCAGCGACAGGAGGTCCGAGTACCCCAGGATCGCCGTGAGCGGGGTGCGCAGCTCGTGGGAGATGACGGCCAGGAAGTCGGCCTTGGCCCGGTTCGCCTCCCGTGCCCTGCGGGCGAGCCGGGCGTTGTCGATGGCGAACGCCACCAGGGTGGCGAGCCCCTCCGCCAGCGCCCGCTCCTCCGTCCGGTCCCACCCCTCCGCCAACGTCCGCTCCGCGCCCGTCCCGGCCTCGCCCGGGGAGACGAACGTGATGGTGCCCAGCACCCGGGTCCGCGACTTCAGCGGCACCGTCGTGTAGCCGCCGGTCCCGAGCGCGGCGAGTCGTCGGCCGTGCTCCGCATCCGCGACCGCCGCCGGGTCCACCGCCGCCGCCTCCGTGCTCCCGGTCTCGAGCACCCGCCGCCCCCCGAACAGCTCCGACGTGGCGTCCGGATAGCGACGGCACAGCTCCCGCGCGATCCGCTCGACCTTAGGGTCCCGATGCACCACCAGCACCCGCGGGCTCCGGCCGGGGCTCCCGATTTCGGCGACGCACCACCCGCCCAGCCGCGGCAGGGCGAGCCGCAGCACCTGCTCCAGCGCCGCCTCCGGCTCCTTACCCTCCTGCAGCAGCGCCGTGGCCCGGACCAGCAGCGACAGGGAAGGCTGCTTTACTCCGGGAGCGTTCTGCTCCCCCGCCTCCTCATGCATCCTCACCCCCGACCCGGCGACCGAGGACGCCCTGAACCAGCCGCAGCACCTCCCGTGGCCCCTCGGGCTTGAAGGCGAGGGCGTCGCAGCCCAGCGCCTCGGCACGATCCCGGACTTCGTCGGTGGCGCCCGCCGTGATGCATACCACGGCGATGCCACGCGTGCGATCGTTTGAGCGGAGCCGCTCCAGGATCTCGAACCCGTCCACGCACGGAAGGAAGAGATCCAGGATGACCACGTCCGGTGGCTCGGCTTCCACCGTCTCGAGCGCCGCGTTCCCGTCGGCGACCGTCCGGACCCGGAACCCGCCATGCTCCAGGATCGTCCGGAAGATGTCGCGGCTGGTCGGGCTGTCGTCTACAATCAACGCGTAGGGCTTGGGCATGGGCTTCGGTTCCTAGGGTCACCGAGTGCGCGAGCTGAGCCAGAGAGGTCAGGACAGCAGAGGGCGTGCCGGAGCGGGGGATCGCCGGCGGGGCAGGCGATCAAATGGCTCGCTGCGCTCGCAAATGGCGGGGGCTGCGCCCCCGCAACTGTCCGGGCCGTGCCGGCCCGGAAAATGGCCGTCTTCGCGGCAACCGGCTCGGCTGGCGCCTCGCAACCGGCTCGGCTGTCGCCTCGCAACCG
>JBKGZE010000404.1:0-2967 GCA_046545735.1 Gemmatimonadota bacterium
GCTTTGCGGCGTCCGCCGTCTAGCGGATGATGTCGCCGATGCGGCCGGGGCGGATGTTGCGGAGAAAGGCGAGGGGCCGGAGCAGCTCGGCGTCGTAGGAATAGTAGATCATGAGGGCCTCGCCCCGGATCCGGTCGTCCTCGAGGAAACCCCAGTAGCGGGAGTCGACGCTGTCGTCCCGGTTGTCCCCCATCATGAAGTAGTGGCCCTCAGGTACGACGATCGGCCCCCAGTCGTCGCGGGTGGGGCGGCAATCGTCGTCGTTCGTGTACTCCTGCTGCACCCTGAAGGCACCCGAGATGTCGGGGCTCAGGGCGACGCGCTCGCCGCACTGCCACCGCATCCAGGGGTGCGCCACGTCGCCGGTGAGGTCGGAATAGCGCGTGTACGCCTCCTCGTACCGGTCCCCGTTCACGAAAAGGAGCTTGTCGTCCATGCGGAGCGTGTCCCCCGGCATCCCGACCAGCCGCTTCACGACGTCGAGGTCCGGGTCGTGGGGTGGCCGGAAGACCACCACGTCGCCCCGCTCCGGGTCCGTGTAGCCGGGGAGCCGGAGGTCGGTGAACGGGACCACCGGCCCGTAGGCGGCCTTGCTCAGGATCAGGAAGTCGCCGACCAGCAGGGTCTCCTCCATGGAGGAGGAGGTAATGACGAACGTCTGGACGAGGAACGTCCGGAGGATGAGGAACAGGACGACCGCGCCGGCGATGGACTTGGCCCAGTCGATGGCGACCTGGGTCGAGCTTCGCGGCGGGCGCTCTGCGGCGTCGTTGCGCTCGGGGCCCGCGGACGCACCGCCACCCGCGCCGCTCGGCGGCCCCTTCCCCTCACCGATCGGGCCGGTCGACCTCTTCCGCTTCTTCGCCACGCTTCCTCACATGGATCTGGTGTTCACATCCCGTCACTACGCCGGACCTCGCCCGGCGGTTCCCCGCCGCCGGTCATCGCGCCCGCCGGACCTCGCGCGGGCGGGCCCCTGCCGTTACTGGCTCGCGCGGGCCAGCGCCTTTCGGATCAACGCCTTGGCGTCGGTTTCGGGCCCGTCCGCTTCGACGCTCGCGCGGACCGCCGCATTGGCCTCGGCGGTGGAGTAGCCGAGGGCGACGAGCGCGCCCACCGCTTCCTGTGCGGCCGCACCCTTCACCGCAGGCCCCGCGGGGAGAGCCAGGTCGTCGAGCTTGTCGCCCAGCTCCAGGGCGATCCGCTCGGCCGTCTTCTTGCCCACCCCCGGCACCTGTACCAGGGTCGCGACCTCCCGGTCCCGGATTGCCCGGACCAGCGCGCCCGGCGTGAGGGTGGACATCATGGCGAGGGCGAGGCGCGGTCCGACGCCGGAGGCGCCGAGGAGCCGGCCGAAGAGGCCCCGCTCCGAGGGCTGGAGGAAGCCGAAGAGCAGCAGGTCGTCTTCGCGGACCACCTGGTACGTCAGCAGCTCGACATCCTGCCCGGCCCGGGGAAGCTTCTCGAACACGGAGAGCGGGATCTCGATCTCGTAGCCCACGCCTCCACCGGTCATCACCTCGATCCGGTCGGGCTCCCGGGTCAGCAGGGTGCCTCGAATCCGACTGATCATCGCCCTCCCGCCAACTCCCGCGGCCGCAGCCGGGCCGCGTTCAGGTGGCAGAGCGCCACCGCCACACCATCGGCGGCGTCGGCCGGCGTGGGGACCTCCTTCAGCCGCAGTAGCTTCTTCACCATGAACTGCACCTGCTCCTTGCTCGCCCGGCCGGTGCCCACCACCGCGTTCTTGATCTCCGCCGGGGAATACTCCGCCACCTCCAGCTCGCGTCCCGCCACCGCCACCAGGGCGGCCCCGCGGGCGTGCCCCAGCAACACGGTGGTCCGGACGTTCTTCCCGTAGAACACGCCCTCCACCGCCACCACAGCGGGAGCGTGGCGGTCCAGCACCTCCGTGATCCCGTCGTGGATCTCGCGGAGCCGGTGCGCCAGCGGCCGGTCCGCGCTCGTCCGGATCACGCCGCACTCCAGCAGCGAAGCGGCGCCGTCGTCCCCGCGGACGACGACGCCGTACCCTGTCACGGCCGTGCCGGGGTCGATCCCCAGAACCTTCAAGCGCTCACCTCGTTCAGCGCCGCCTCGTCGATGTCCACGTTGGAGTGGACGTGCTGAATGTCGTCCAGGTCGTCGAGGGCGTCCAGCAGCTTGAGCAGCCGCTCCGCCTCCGCACCCTCCACACGCACCGTGGCCCTCGGGATCATGGCCAGCTCGGCGTTCGTGAACTCCACGCCCTGATCCCGCAGCCCGTCCTGAACGGCATGGAACCCCGCGACATCCGTGGAGATCTCGTACTCGTCACCCTCCCGGACGAAATCCTCCGCGCCCGCTTCCAGCGCCGCCATCATGGCCGCGTCCTCGTCGTAGCGGCCCGCGTCGACGTAGATGCGGCCCTTCCGCTCGAACTGCCAGGCCACCGACCCGTTCTGACCCAGGTTGCCACCGTGCTTCTCCAGCACGTGCCGCAGGTCCGCCACCGTGCGGTTCATGTTGTCCGTCAGGGCCTCCAGGAAAAGCGCCACGCCCCCCGGGCCGTAGCCCTCGTACGTGACCTCCTCGTAGCTCACGCCCGCCAGCTCGCCTGTGCCCCGCTTCACCGCACGGTCGATGTTCTCCTGCGGCATGTCCGCCGCTTTGGCCGTGTCGATGGCCAGCCGCAGCCGCGGGTTGAACTCCGGGTCGCCCCCGCCATCCCGCGCCGCCACCGTGATCTCCCGGATCAGACGCGTGAACATCTTCCCGCGCTTCGCGTCGTTCGCCGCCTTCTTGCGCTTGATCTTCGACCACTTGGAATGCCCTGCCATACGCCTCCCTGCCATCCCGCGTCCGTGCCTGCGCAACGAGTCAAGATAATGGGCCGGACCGGGAAGACGACAGCGGGGGGCGGGGGCGGGTGGCTGGGGCGGGTGGCGGGTGGCGGGTGGCGGGTGGCGGGTGGCGGGGCGGCCGTGC
>JBKGZE010000405.1:0-2967 GCA_046545735.1 Gemmatimonadota bacterium
CCATGGCGGTGGGCAGGTCTCGTTCCGCCAGCCAGCGAGCCTCCCGCAGTCGAGGCGCGGGCCGGGCGTACGCCGCCCGGGCTTCCGCGGACGGGGTCCGGTCCGCGAGCCAGGCCTCCACGGCCGCGGCGGCGGCGCCGAGGGACCCGGTGACCCAGAGCTCGTCGCCCGGGCGGGCGCCGGACCGGAGCACCGGCTCGTCCACCTTCCCGACGGCGACGATGTCGAGGGCCACCGGCCCGGGCGAGCGGGTGACGTCGCCGCCGAGGATCGCGGCGTCGGCGTCCCGGGCGGCCCGGACCACGCCCTCCATGAGCTCGCGGCCCGCGCGGGTCTCGTCGCCGGGGCCGAGGGCCACGGCGGCGAGGAGCCCGACGGGGCGGGCCGCCACGGCGGCCAGGTCGCTGAGGGCGCCGGCGGCCGCGTGGTAGCCGATGTCGCCCATGGGGAGCCAGCTGCGGCGGAAGTGGACGTCCTCCACCGTCATGTCCACGCTCAGTGCGATCCCCTCGCCGACGATGGCGCAGTCGTCGCCGGGGCCGACCCGGACGTCGGGGCCGGTGCCGCGCACGTCGGCGAGGAAGGCGCGGATGAGGTCGAACTCGGCGCCCGGCCCGAGCCGGTTCACCATCGCGGCGGCTGGTCGAACACGACGAAGGGGAGGTCCAGGTCGGAGGCCGGGGGGCCGGGGTCGTCGAAGGCCTGGTGGATCCGCTCCGCGATGTCGTGGGGCGTAAGGGAGCGGCCGCGTCCGGCCAGCTCGGCGGCCCGGCCGCCATAGAAGAGCCCCAGCCCCGCGGCGTCGGCGGGGTGGGCGCCAGCGGCGAGGAACGCGGCGATCTCGCCCCCGAGCTGGTCGCCCATGGCCGCGGTAGCGAGGTCGGAGGAGCCGATGGCCGCGACCAGGACGGGCCGGCCGGGCGCCGCCACCACCGACGGCGCGCCCTTGAGCAGCACCACCACGCCGGTCCGCTCGGCCAGGTGGCGGGCGGCGCCCATGGGGTCGTCCCGGATCTCGGGGACGGACCGGTCGATGAGCCGCCGCATCTCGCCCGGGTGCGGCGTGGCGATGGCGCGGCCGCCGAGCGCGGAGAGCCCGCCGTCGCGGCCGGCCAGGATGGTGAGGGCGTCGGCGTCCAGGACCAGACCCCGGTCCTCGCGGGCGTCCAGCACCGCATCGAGGAGGCCGCTCCCCTCGTCGCCCGTGCCGATGGCCGGGCCGATCAGGACCGCGTCGGACTCGGTCACAGCCTCGCGAACCGCGTCGAGGTCGGACCGATCGACGAAGAGCGCTTCCGGCACGGCCGTCTGGATGATGGTCCGGTTCGCCTCGGCCGAGACGACGCGGGCATAGCCGGCCCCGGCGCGCATGGCGGAGACGCCGGCGATGGCCGCCGCGCCGGCCATCCCCTTCCGCCCCGCCACCAGCGTGACGCGGCCGACGGAGTTCTTGTGGGCGTCGGGCGCGCGGGCCGGGAGGCGGGCGCGGGCCCAGTCGGGGGTGATGAGGGCGGCGGTCCCCTCGTCGTCGGCCAGGGGCGGGAACCCGATCTCCACGGCCACGAGCCGGCCGCAGCGGGCGCGCCCGGGCTGGAAGAGAGCGCCGGTCTTGGGCCAGCCGAACTGGATGGTGACGGCGGCCTCGACCGCCTCGCCCGCGATCGCGCCCGTGCTGGGGTCCACGCCGGTGGGGATGTCGAACGCGACGATGGGGGTCCCGCTGGCGTTCATGCGACGGATCACGGTGGCCGCCGGCTCCCGCGGCGCCCCGCTGGCGCCGGTCCCCAGGATCCCGTCGATGAGCACGGCGGCGCCCGCGAAGGCGGCGTCCGCGGGGTCGTCGATGCGGGGAAGGTCGAAGCCGGTGAAGCGGGACGGGTCCTGGGCGCTGGAGCCCACCCGGAGGTAGGCGACGTCGCGTCCCCAGGCGTGGAGGGAGCGGAGCGCCACGATGGCGTCGCCGCCGTTGTTGCCGCTGCCCACCACCGCCACCACGCGACCTGTGGGGTAGAGCCGGTGGACCACCTGGGCGGCGGCCCGGCCGGCGTTCTCCATCAGGGCCCGCCCGGGCACGCCGTTGTCATCGCGGGCGCGGTCGTCGAGGGCCGCGGCCTCCGCGGCGGTGAGCAGGGCCACGCGCTCCCGACCGTAGACGGCGCTCATGGCCCGGACCCCTCTACTTGTAGCTGGGCCCGATGGCGCGCCCGAAGCTGATCTCGCCGTTGTCGATCCGGATGTTGAACCCGCAGTCCGGGTTCGAGCAGACCCAGGCCTTGTATCGGATCGCCGCGCCCTCCCTGCCGTAATCGGACAGCGGCAACATGCGACCCTCGTCGCACTTCTGACACTCCGGCCATTGCGCCTCAGTCATCTCCATCCCCTCCCGCGTGGGTCTCTGGTACGGCCCCAACACGAACAACGGCTCCGGCAGCGTGCCGGAGCCGACTCCTCCACCCTCAGATCCCGGCGCCCCAGGGATAGTTGGACTCGAAGACTTCCTCGAAATCGAAGAGCGCCTCGAAGTCTCGGGGCGAGTCGTCGTCCTGCTTCAGCAGCACCCCGGCATCCACGAGCGCGAACACGATCTCGCCCACGTCCGAGGTCCGCTCGATGCCCCAGTGCTCGAGGACCGTCCGGGCCATGGGCCCGTAGCGCAGCAGCGCCAGCTCGGCCATCCCCTCGGCCAGCTCGCGTCCGCTGATGTGCCGCGCCTCCGGCAGCCGCTCCAGCACGTGATGCAGAGCCGAGAGGATGAACAGATAGGCCGTCTCGTGGTAGCGGGGGTACCGCTCCCGGAGACGGTCGATCACCTCTTCGGCGAAGACCATGCTCTCGTTCATCTCGATCCAGTCCAGGTCACGCAACGTCAGAAATTTGACGGAAGGCGGCGGGGGACGCAACGGCGGTGGCGGGTGGCGGGTGGCGGGTGGCTGGTGGCTGGTGGCTGGTGGCTGGTGGCTGGTGGCT
>JBKGZE010000406.1:0-2966 GCA_046545735.1 Gemmatimonadota bacterium
GCCATGATGGCCTCGGCCGCCCACTCGCTCGGCAGCCATACCGAGCCCGGCGTTCGGAGGGCTGCAATGAAGTCGACCAGGCTGTCGAACCCTTCCGGACTCATGATCTGCTCGGGTCGCAGCAACCGGAACAGGACGATGACGCCGGCGGCGGCGAAGAGGCCGATGAGCGCCAGCAGGTCGCGAGCCCTGCGGGCCGGGAAGACATTGACCAGCAGCAGGGTGATGGCGCTCCCCACCACGGCCGGGATGACGAAGAACGCGGCCATGGCCACGAGAGCCACGGCCACGTACAGGAGCCCCGCTTGGTAGACCACGCCGTAGGCGGTCAGGATCGGCACCATCATGAGCCCCACCATCCACGACGAGTACGTCAGCGTCTCGGCCAGCCGCGCGCCGTAGATCCGGAGCGGGTCCGTGGGTGAGGCCAGGAGGAGCTCGAGGTCGCGGGCCAGGAAGAAGCTGGAGAGCGCCGCGATCAGATTGGACAGGAGCAGGATCGCCAGGAAGCTGAGCAGCACCAGCCCCAGCAGCTTCACCGCCAGCACCTCCCCGATCCCCTCCGCGCGACGGAAGTAGAGGAGCATCCGGAACAGGATGCCGAACATCATGAGGAAGAAGAGGAGCCCTACACCCCCGAGGACCACCACGCGCGCCACCCGGCCGTCCCCGCTCGAGCGCCGCCGCAGCGCCAGCCACCCGGGCTGAAGCAGACCCATTCGCCTACCCCTCCGCCACTCTCAGCGACGCGATCAGCTCCACCACCTCTTCGCCGCCGGTGAGCTTCAGGAAGATCTCCTCCAGCCCGGCCGCCCCCGCCTCCGCCTCCGCCCGCAGCTCGTCCATCGTCCCCTGCGCACGGAGCCGACCCTGCTGGATGATGGCGATCCGATCGCACAGCGCTTCCGCCACCTCCAGCGTGTGGGTGGAGAGGAAGACCGTGCCGCCCTGGTCCACGAAGGTGCGGAGCAGCTCCTTGATCAGGCGCGCCGCCTTCGGATCCAGCCCCACCATCGGCTCGTCGACCACGATCAGGCGCGGGGCGTGGATCAGGGCGGAGCTGATCAGCAGCTTCTGGCGCATGCCGTGGCTGTAGCTCTCCACCAGCGTGTCCTTCCACGACCCCAGCTCGAACAGCTCCAGAAGATCGTCCGCCCGCTCCTCCGCGCCCCGCCCGTCCTGACCCCACAGCCCCGCGACGAAACGCAGGAACTCCCGGCCCGTCAGCTTCTCGTACAGGAACGGCCGGTCCGGGATGTACCCCAGGAGACCCTTGGCCCGCGCCGGCGCGGTCTCCATGTCGTGACCCGCGATGAGCACGCGGCCGGCGGTGGGCCGGAGCACCCCGGTGAGCATCCGGATCGTCGTCGTCTTCCCCGCCCCGTTGGGGCCCAGGAAGCCGAACAGCTGCCCCGCGGGCACGTGCAGGTCGAGCGGGTGGACGGCGGTGAACTTCCCGTACCGCTTGGTCAGGCCTTCGAGGCGGATCATGACGTCCGAACGATCTCCAGGTCCAGTCGGCCGATGAGCCGGATGAGCTCCACCTGCCGCGCGAGCCCGCCCACCAGGAACCGCAGGTGCATGGCGTCGGCCGGGGCCTGCCCGAGCGTCGGGTCCACCGCCACCCAGCCGTCCAGCCAGACCTCGGGCCAGGCGTGGTAGTAGAATCGGCCGTTCAGGTGCACCAGCCCCACCGCCGTCCGCGCGGGCAGCCCCAGCGCCCGGGCCAGCGCCACGTAGAGCACCGTGTGCTCGTTGCAGTCGCCCTGGCCCAGCTCCAGCACCTGCACCGCGCTCGGCACGCTCAGCGTGATTTCCTTCTCCAGCCGCTCGTAGACCCACTCCGTCAGACGACGCGCGACCACGGCCGGCCGCGTCTCCCCCGCGGCGGCTTCCCGCGCGGCCCCCACGATCCGGGGATCGTCCGACTGGATCAGCGGCGTCGGCGCAAGCGATTCGGGGCCGGGCGGGCCGAAGAACGCGCCTGGAGCCGCAGCATCGACCCCGTCCCGGGCGCCGTCTGCCGTGCGCGACCGGTCCGCCTCGCCACCCTCCAGCCGGTACGGCAGCGCGTAGTCGGCCCGGAGCGTGGACTCCCGCTCCACGACCAGCGTGTCGCCACGAAGCGACTGGCGGCCGCCTTCCAGGTCGAAGCCCTCGAGATCGACGTTCCGGAGCCGGACCGCCAGGCGACGCACGCGCTCCTCGGCTCCGGTCAGGTCCACGTTCGCGGCGATGGCCGTGTTCTCGATCACCGCGCCGTACCCGGCCGACACGGGCGTCGCACGGGCGTCCCGCCACGCCTGCTCCGCGAGCTCGTACGGCACCCGCTTCACCACGAAGCCCATCGGGCTCTCCGCCTGGACCAGCCGCCCGTCCTCGTCGAGCCAGCTCGTGACCCGCACGCCGCCGTAACGCTCCTCCACCACCCAGACCGGGATCGTGTCGTAGCTCCAGGTCAGCCAGCGGCCTGTGCGCTGGTTGCGCGCTACGCTGTCCGGGATCACCAGCTCGTCGCGCCCCGTCACCTCGACGGTCACCGCGCGGTCGCTCAGCGTGGACGGGTCGAAGACCCGCGCCGAGTATTCCGCGCCCACGTCGAGCCGCCCGGCGGCGGCCATGCGCATGGGGAGCGCCACGGGGAGCGTGAGGGAGCGGTCGAGCCGGACGGCGCTGGCCTGCTCGCGGGCCCCGGCGTCCAGCGTGAGCGCCAGCGTGGAATCGTCGCGGGCGTCGCCGCGCACCCGGAACTCCCCGATCTCCGACTCGAGCAGGAAGTCGAAAGCCTCGAGCTGGAGCGCGGGCCCGAGCCTGGCGCGGGTCCGGACCGTGGCCAGCTGCCGCGCGCCCATGGCCGGGATCTCGAGGTTGAGGATGTCCTCGAAGGTGAACCCGCCGGCGGTCGTGTCCAGGCGAGAGGTCGCCAGTCCGATGGACCGGTCGCCCATCCGCACCGTGTAGAAGAA
>JBKGZE010000407.1:0-2960 GCA_046545735.1 Gemmatimonadota bacterium
GTCTTCCACCTGGTCTACCACCTGCGCCGGCGGGAGTTCGCCGCGCTGCCGCGCCGGGGGGACGTGGGCGAGAGCGTGCGGATCATCGTGGCGATGGTGCGCGGCCGCCCCGAGCCTCCCTCGGCCAAGTTCCTCGCGGAGCAGCGGCTGGCCTACGCGGCCATCGGCGGCGTCTCGCTGGTGCTGCTCCTCACCGGCATGGTCAAGTCCTTCAAGAACCTGGGCCCGATCAACCTGGACCCCACCCTGCTGACGGTGGTCACGCTCGCCCATACCGCCGCCGCCATGGCGTTCATGGGACTGGTGGTCGCCCACCTGGCCGCGTTCCTGATCCGCGCCAACCGGCCGCTCCTCCCCTCCATGATCACCGGCCGCGTCAGCCGCGCGTACGCGGAGCACCGCCACCCGCTCTGGTCGATCCCCGCACCGGCGGTGGAAGAAGACGAGCCCGTCCCGGCCCCCGCCGGCGTGGTCGTCGACGAGAACGCAGACCAGGAGCAGCCGCCCGCGTCGGAGTGGCGCGAAGTGGCCGCGGGCGGAGGCTGAGCCCGGGCGGCCGGGCGTCGTCAGCGGCTGAAGCTCAGGCCCAGGTGCAGCTTGTGCCGGCAGTCCTCCCGCACCGCGCCGACCCGCGCCGCCTCGTCCAGCCCGATCGTCCACCGGAGCTCCGGCCGGATCACCGTCCACCGGCCCGCCGCGGCCGCCGACAGCTTCACGCCGACGTGGGTCAGACCGTCCGCCCGGGCGTAGTACTCTTCCTGGCTGACGATGCCGGCCACCTCCAGCCCCAGCTCCGGCCGGAGACTCCACGCCTCCGCCAGCGGCGCGCCCACCGTCACCACGGCGTAGGTGCCGCGGGCGCTGAAGTCGTAGTACGCCGTGGCCGATGCCGCGGCCCCGGCCCGACCGAGGGCGGCCGGCAGCGGAGCGCTCGCGCCTACGTAGAGCTCGTGCACAGCCGAGGCGTCGGAGAAATCGAAGCCGGTGGGCCAGAGGAAGTAGATCCATCCGCCGGTGACCGTGACGGGCCCCGCCCGTCGCGCCGTCGAGACGTAGAGGTTCACCTCCGACATCCCGGGTGCCGCGCCGGCCAGCATGGTGGCCCCCTGCTCCGCCTGCCACAGCTCCCCGTTCACCCACGCGCCCGCCCGCACCTCGCCACCCGCCCACGACGCCACCACGTCCGCCATCACCTGCGCAGCCGGCCCTTCGTGGTACGTCTTCCCTCGCGCCTCGTACGACGACGCCAGCCGCAGCGCCCCCTCGAGCCCCAGCTCCTGCGCCGCCGCGGGCGCCGCAGCCGGCAGGACGGCGGTGGCCAGCGCCGCCGCGCAGCCCCCGGCCAGGACCATCGCATGGTCGGCCAGGGCCCGCGCGCGTCTGTGTCCACGCATCTATCACCTCACGCACTCTGGTTTTCCCGTTCGCTCGCGCGGCGACCGGTCGCCGACACGGGGCCGCGCGGCCCGGAACCTGGCGGAGTCGCGAAACGGAGGGGAGGGGGAATTCCCTGATTCGGGCGACCGGAATTCCCTGGCGGGAGGGCGGCGGCCAGTACGAGAAGGGGTGGCGTCCGCAGGACGAGATCGAGTGGGCCGGCGGTCCGGGGCGTCAGCCTGGCGGATCGTGTGTGGACGCTCCCCCGCTCATCGGGCCGTCACCGGAGAAGAGCCAGCCCGCGTTGACCCCCAGCACGCCGGGCAGCCGGAGCATGACGAGGCCGTTCGGGGGGTGGCGGTGGGTGAACCAGTCGCTGACGGTCGCCTGACGCACGCCCAGCGCCCGGGCGAGGTCGGCCTGGGACATGGCGCGCAGATCGAGAGCCTGGCGCAGCCGGCTCAGGAATCCATCGAGGTTGGCTCCATCGATGTCATCGTGGTGCAACACAGCCCCGCTTCGTCTCGTGCGATCGGCGGGCGGAATAGTCGCGACGCCCGCGATCGAGCACAAGGACCAGGGGGTGCGAAAGGCGATGATGGGCGAGGTGCTGTCCGAGGGCCCGGCGGCGCGGCGGTGATCATGCCCGGCGCACCTCGACGTTCACCGGGTTGCGCAGCATGTCCAGCACCGGAGAGGTCCGCTGCACGTGCGCGCACAGCTCGTCCACCGTCCCGGCGTCGGCGTCGCAGTCCACGGTATAGTCGACCCGGATATCGCTGTACCCCGCCCGGACCTCGTCTGATAGCCCGAGGAAGCCGTGCAGGTCCAGCTCGCCCTCGAGGTCGAATTCCAAACTCCTGACCTCGATCCCTTTCGCGGCGGCGTTGTAGACGAACCCGACGGCCAGGCAGGAGGCGAGGGCGTGGAGGACGGCCTCCACGGCGTTGGGCGCCCGATTCGAGCCGAGGAGCACGGGCGGCTCGTCGGCCGCCAGCACGAACGTCTCGGTCCGGGAGCCGTCCTCCTGCCCGGCGCCGTAGAATCCCTGGATCTCGGTTCGGCTATGCCCGCCGTGCTCCCATCGGTTCCGCGCGCGGAACCGGAACCGGGCGAGGGAGGGCTCGCCCTGGATGGCTTCGACGGTCTTGTGGAGCTGGCCGACATCGACTCCGTTCAGCGTGGGCGCGTTGGGGGTCATGGTTTCTTTCCTCCTGGGGTGATGGGTGACAGCTATCCGGGGCCCCGGCACCGCGGTGCCGGAGCAATCCTGGTGACCGGTCTCGGCCACGATCTCCTTCAGGCGGCGCTCGAATTCCGCTCGAGCAGACCCGCATCGCACGCCTGCTCCCACAGCCTTTCCTGGAGCGCGCTCCGGCCGCGGGAGAGGCGCGAGCGGACGGTCCCGACGGGGATCGAGAGCACGTTCGCCACCTCGGTGTAGCGCAGCCCCTGCACATCCACCATCACCACCACGTCGCGGAAGTGTGACGGCAGGTCGTCGAGAGCCCGCTCGATGTCCTCCCGCAGGAGCCGATTCAGGAATTGCAGCTCCGGGTTGCCCCGCCGCGTGAGGATGGGCT
>JBKGZE010000408.1:0-2950 GCA_046545735.1 Gemmatimonadota bacterium
GGACACCCGCGTGCTACTGCTCGCCGGCGTGGTGGTGGGCGCCTTCTTCAACGCCGTTATCCTCCTCCTGCTCACGCTGGCCGACGTGGAGACGTTCCGCTCTGCCGTCTTCTGGATGATGGGCAGCCTCGCCGCAGGCGACTGGCCCGCGGTCGGGCTGCTGGCGCTCTACACCGTTCCCGCGCTGGCCATTCTCCTCGGCCTCGCCCGACCGCTCAACCTCATGGCTGTCGGTGAGGAGACCGCCCTGTACCTGGGTACGCCCGTCGAGCGCGTGAAGAGCGTCGCCTACATCGTGGCCTCGCTGCTGGTGGCGGGCGGCGTGGCGGTGGCCGGCGTGATCGGCTTCGTGGGACTCATCGTGCCCCACGCGCTCCGGCTGGTCTGGGGCGGCGACCACCGCTTCCTCCTCCCTGGCAGCGCGCTCGCGGGCGCGACGTTCCTCCTGCTCGCCGACACCGCGGCCCGCACGGTGGCCGCGCCCGTCGAGCTGCCCGTGGGGGTGGTCACCGCCCTGGTGGGCGTGCCCGTCTTCGTCGTCCTCCTGACCCGGAGGCCGGCATGATCTACGACGCCCGCGGTTTGACCTTCCGCTACGCGGACGCAGACCGCGACGCGGTCCACGATGTCGACCTGGCCGTTCCGCGGGGCGCGTTCTACGCCATCATCGGGCCGAACGGCTGTGGCAAGACCACGCTGCTCCGCCTGCTGCTGGGCGCGCTCGTACCGGACCCCGGCGAGGTCCGGTACGACGGCCGCCCGCTGCGCTGGTGGAAGCGGCCCGAGCTGGCGCGCCGGGTCGGCGTCGTACCGCAGACCGAGGAGCTGGTGTTCCCGATCTCGGTACGCGAGATCGTCGCCATGGGCCGCTATCCGCACCTCGGGACCTGGCGGGGCGAGAGGGTGGCCGACCGCGCGGCGATCCGCGGCTCCATGGAGACGTGCGACATCGCCGGCCTGGCCGCGCGCCCCTTCGCCACCCTCTCCGGTGGCGAGCGTCAGCGGGCCCGCCTCGCCCGGGCGTTGGCGCAGGAACCGGATACCCTCGTACTCGACGAGCCCACCGCGTCCCTCGACATCAGCCATGAGATGGGCATCTTCGAGCTCCTGCGCGGCCTCGCCGACCAGGGCGTCACGGTGGTCATGGTGACCCACAACCTCAACGTGGCCGCCCGCTACGCCGACCGCCTCCTCCTCCTCGACCAGGGCCGCACCGCCGCCCAGGGCAGCCCGTCGGCGGTCCTCACCCCGGACACACTCCAGTCCGTGTACGGCTGGCCCGTCGCCCGCTCCCCTCACCCGGGACCCGGCCCCGACACCGGCACTCCCCAGATCACCCCGCTCCGCCCCGCACCGCCGTGACGGCAGCATTCGAAGACGGAGTCGAAGTCGAACGAACTCGAACACGAACCGACTGGATACCGAACGTGACCCTGACACCTGCATCGACCGCGCTCGCTCTGGCCCTGGCCGTCGCCCTCGCCGCGCCCGGGGCGGCGCCGGGCCAGGCCGCGCCTCGACCCGACTCGGCGCCCGCCGCGGACACCGCGTACGCCGATACCTTCGCCCTCCCCGCCGTGGTGGTCACCGCCACCCGCGTCCCCCTCGATCGCAGGGCGCTGCCCACGCCGGTGAGCGTCCTGGAGGGCGAGGCGCTGCGGGCCCGGGGCGTTCGGAGCGTGGCCGAAGCGCTGCGGCAGGTCCCCGGCGCCGCCGTCGTCCGGGGGGGCGGCAGCGGCGGGCAGACGTCGCTCTTCCTCCGCGGGGGGGAAAGCGACTACGTGAAGGTCCTCATCGACGGCGTACCGGTGAACGACCCCGGCGGCGCATTCGACTTCGCCAGCCTCTCCACGGACCAGGTCGAGCGGATCGAGGTGGTGCGGGGTCCGGTGAGCGTGCTGTACGGGAGCGACGCGGTCGCGGGCGTGGTCCAGGTCTTCACGCGCCGGGGCTCCGGTCAGCCCAGGATCTCGGCCGAGCTGACCGGCGGGACGGGACGCCAGCGGTACCCGGAGGGGGAGCGGTTCACCCTGTACGATGCCGAGGCGAGCGTCGCCGGCGCGGCCGGCCCCGTGTCGTACGTGGCGGGTGGCGGGCGCGAGTACAGCGAGGGCGTCTATCCGCTGAACAACGAGCACGCGCTGCACACGGGCAACCTTCGGCTGGCATGGAGGCCCGTCGGGGGTGCCGAGCTGGCGCTGACCAGCCGGCTCAGCGACGCCCGCTCGCACTTCCCCACGGACGGTGCCGGCAACATCGTCGACGCGAACGCCTACCTCGACCGCCGCCTGTGGAGCACCGCGGTGCAGGGGGGGTGGCAGCCCGCCGAGCGGATCGACGTCCGCTTCCAGCTCGGCCTGGTGGCCCGCGACCAGAGCTCCGTGGATGCCCCCGACGGGCCGGCCGACACCACGGGCGTGTTCGCCTCCACACTCGATTTCGACGGCGTCCGCAGGCTGGCCGACGCCCGCATCAACGCGCGGGTGCTCCGGGGCACCTTCACGGCGGGCGTTTCCCGGGAGGCGGCGAAGGCCACCACCGCGTACACGTCCGAGAGCTCGTACGGCCCCACGGAGGCCCGCGGCGACTACGAGCGCGGCACCACCGGGTACTACGTCCAGCTCCTCTCCCGACCGCTCGAGCCGCTCAGTCTCACGCTCGGCGGACGCCTGGATGACAGCGATACGTACGACACGTTCGAGACGTACCGGGTCGGCGCGGCGCTCGCGCTGGCCGAAGGACTCCGGCTCCGCGGCGCGCTGGGACGGGCGTTCCGGGAGCCGACCTTCGCGGAAGCCTTCGGCAGCGGCTTCGGCGACGTGGGCAACCCGGGCCTCCGGCCGGAGAGATCCCGGAGCCGGGAGCTCGGCGCCGATTACGAGATCGGGCTCGCCACCCTGGCGGGGACCTGGTTCCACCAGGAATTCGACCAGCTGATCCAGTACACCTT
>JBKGZE010000409.1:0-2937 GCA_046545735.1 Gemmatimonadota bacterium
GCTCGGGCCCTCGAGCTCCGGGGCCGGGCGGTCGCCCGGCCGCGGCCCCGCCACCGTGCACCCGACCAGAACCAGGCCCAGGGCCAGGAGGAGCGGGACCGACCGCCTCACGACGCCACCCGGGCGGTCAGATCGAACTCCCCGGCGCCCGTGATCTCCACCTCCACGAACGTTCCGGGCGCCAGCGCGCTCGCCTCCTCGATCTCGACCGTGCCATCCACCTCCGGCGCCTGCCAGGGCGCGCGCGCCACGGCCGTGTGGTCCACGACCTCGTCGATGAGGACGGTCACCCGCGTGCCCACCCGCTGCGCGTTCTTCTCCAGCGCGATTCCCCGCTGGAGCTCGAGCAGCCGCTCCAGGCGCTCCCGACGCACGGGCCCGGGCACCCGGTCGGGCATGGCCGCGGCGCCCGTGCCCTCCTCCTCGGAGTAGGCGAACGCGCCCACGTGGTCGAAGCGGACCTCCTCGAGCAGCTCCAGCAGCGCGTCGAACTCCTCCTCCGTCTCGCCGGGGAACCCGACGATGACGGTGGTCCGCAGCGCGATCCCCGGCACCGCCTCCCGCAGCCAGCGCACCCGCTCCACGATGGTCGCGCGCCGCTCCGGTCGACGCATCCGCTGCAGCACGGTGTCCGCCCCGTGCTGGATAGGCATGTCCAGGTACGGCAGGATCCGGTCGTGGCGGCCAAGGAGACGGACCAGCTCCTCGGTGATCCCCGACGGGTACATGTAGAAGAGCCGGATCCAGGGGATCCCGGTCTCCGCCAGCAGGCTCGTCAGCAGGAGCGGGAGCGCGCCGGTTCGGGTGACGCCCTCGAGCGAGAGCGGGCCCGGCCGCACCGGGCCCTCGACGCCCCGTGCGGTGAAGGCACCCCGACGGCGCTCATCAGCCGCGCCGCCGCCGCGCCCACCGCCCGGCGGGACCAGCTCACCGGCCACCGGCGCGGCCGGGAGCGGGCCGGATGGCCGGTCGGCGTTGGGCATGCCCTCGAACGTGCGGCCGAGGAACCAGCTGCCCCCATCCTCGCTCCACACCGGCGCGTCCTCCCCACGGGCGAGCGCGCGGGCCCAGTCGCGACCGTACCAGGTCGTGTCCTGACTGACGATGTTGAGCTCGACCACGCCGCGCTGCTCCAGCTCCTGCGCTTCCGCCAGCAGCACGCCGACGGGCGTGGAGCGGAATTTCCCGCGCATGAGCGGGATCGCGCAGAAGGCGCAGCCGTGGTCGCAGCCTTCGCTGATCTTGAGGTGCGCGCTGTGGCGCGGGCCGTTGGCGCTGCTGAGGACGCGCAGCGGTCGCGCCATGAGTGGCGTGTCGGCGGAAATGATGCCGCGCTCGGCCAGCTCGGGGACCAGCCGGTCGATCTCCGTGAGCCCGAGGAACACGTCCACCTCCGGCATCTCGGCGGCCAGCTCCGGCTTGTAGCGCTGGACCAGGCAGCCCATGCCCACGACCGCCCGGACCGTGCCCTCCTCCTTGAGCCGCGCGACCTCGAGCAGCGTGTCGATGGACTCCTGCTTGGCCATCTCGATGAAGCCGCACGTGTTCACGACCACCACGTCGGCGTCGCCGGGCGAGTCGGCCAGCTCCACGCCCGCGCCGAGCAGGCTGCTCAGGATCCGCTCGCTGTCCACCGTGTTCTTGTCACAGCCCAGGGTGACCATGGCCACGCGCGTGCCCGAGCCGGGCTCGATCCCCGCCTCCTCCACCGCCCGGGCCACGTGGGCCGCCCCCGCATCCACGCCGCCGGAGAGCAGCACCGGCAACGGCTTCCTCACCGGGTCACGACCTGCGCGCCCGCCGGCGGCGTGAACGCGAACAGGCTGTCCGGCAGCGAGGGGTTGACCGTGAAGTCCCGGAGCTCGAAGTGCCGCACGTTCCCCGTATCCTCGGCCAGCTCGAACCGCCGGACCAGGTGATCCCCGGAATCGATCCAGACCTTGAGGCTGGCGTACCCGAGCGACTCCCTCGGGACCAGCGTCAGTACGTGGGCCTCACGGCCCCGGACCGTGTCGGTACCGTGATACGTCGACTCGAACCGCGCCACCGGGTCGCCGATGAACTGCGACTTCAGATCCAGCCCCTGCGAGCCGCGCGGCGTACGAAGGACCTGCTTCGGGTCCACGCTCGGGTAGTACATCCAGAACCACTCGCCGTCGCTCACGATCACGTCCCCCTCCGGATCGCTGAACGCCATGAGGAAGCGGTCCGGGTCCCGCTGATAGAGCGTGCCGGCCGAGTGCGTGGTCCGCCCGAGCAGCCTGTTCTCGAGCGCCTGCTCGAAATCGGCCCGGAACGCGCGCAGCCCTTCGTACGCCCGCGACGTGGCCCGGAGAATCGCCTCCTTCGACGGGTCCTCGCCGGACTTCGAGGCGTCCGCCACGGACTCCGACGGGTCCGTCACGGACGCGCCGGCGGACGCTTCCGGGGGCCGGGTGCCCGGCTCGCTGAGCGGAGCCCTGGCGGGCGCGGCGCCCTCCCGCGCCCCGGCGACGGCTCCCTCGTTTCCGGCGGCGGATCCCGGGGTGTCCTCACCCGGAATGGCCTCGTCCTGGTCGACGGCCGCCCGCGAGGCCGCCGGCCGCTCCTGCGTGGCCAGCGCCGGCGTGTCCGCCGCGACGTCGGTCGGCCGCTCGACGGTTCGTGCGAAGACCAGCGCCCCCACGAGCAGGGCCAGGGCGGCCGCGGCTCCGATGATCAGGTATCGTGCGTTCATCCGTGCTCCATTCGAGTTCCCCGGTCCGTACCCGCCGCCCCGGGACCTCGTTCCTCCCCCTCGCACGAACGGCGCCGCCCTCCAGGCCGCGCCGCGGGTCGCCCTCGCCCTCGCCCTCGCCCTCGCCCTCGCCCCCGCCCTCGCCCAGGCCCCCGCCAGCAGCCACGCACCGGTTTCGCGCCAGGGCACGTGCCCCGCCGTCACTCCGCCCGCTCCCCCTC
>JBKGZE010000410.1:0-2931 GCA_046545735.1 Gemmatimonadota bacterium
CCGCGAGCCGCTCCATACGGGCGGGGCCGACCACCGAGTCCAGCACCAGGATCATCCCCGCCGCGCCCGCGGCCTCCGCGGACCGCACGGCGACCGCCAGCCGCTGGTTCGCTTCCCGGTCCAGCGGCCCGGCGACGAACGCCACGGGCACCTGGCCCGCGATGCCCTCGAGCCGGACAGCCTCCCCGGTCACCGCGCCGACGATCACCGGCTCGCCCGCGAACCCGGTTTCCGCCGGCATCACCGCGAGCCCGGCGCCGTCGACGAAGGCTGTCGGGCCGCCGGCGGCGACGGTCAGGCGCGCGGCCTCCGGGCGCACCCGCCACCGTACCCAGGGGTAGCGCTGGAGCCAGGTCCCGTCGTCGCCAGCGGGCTGCAAGCCCATCCGCAGGAACTCGGCGGCGGTGTAGGCGAGGGCCGCGTCCAGCCCGGGGCTCGGGGTGTCGCGGCCGAGGAGCGCGTCGTCGCTCAGGAAGGCCACGCGAGCCCGCGAGTCCTCGGGCGTGATGGTGGCCGTGGCCGCCGCGAGATCCGCCTCCGCGGGTCGGATGGCGGAGGCGTGCTGGGCCAGCGCGGGAGAAACGGTGAGGAGGAAGAAGGAGAGCAGTATCCCGGCAAGGCGTCGTCGCGTGGCAGTCATGAGATGTCTGGGTTGTTCCGAGCGTTCTGCGCCGGCCGCACCGGCGCACCATTCACAGTACACTTCGTCACCTTCCGTAGTACGCCGACACCGTTTCCCGCAGCGCCGGCCGCGCCGCCTCCGCTACCCCGCCCACCGCCGGCAGCCCCTCGGGGAGCGACCACAGGTGGGCCATCTCGAGCTGCCCGTCCTTGGCGCCGGCGCCCTCCAGCTCCTCGCGGCCGATCCGCGGGGCGTACCACTTGGGGTTGCCGCGAGCGTCGTTGAGCGGCGCGGCCAGAGGGGCCCCCGAAGCCAGCTCGCCCACCACGAGCCACGGCCGGTCGTCGTCGTACAGGGTGTAGAGCGGGGTGGGCACGCCGGGCCGGACGAGGTGCCCTGGCCAGACCAGCGACCAGTCGCGCCGGCCGCGGAAGAGCCGGCGCGCGATGGCCGGGCGCGGCGAGGCGGTCCGGCCCAGCTGCCCGACGACCATCCGCTCGTCGATGGCCCCGACCCAGCCGACCTGGCCGGCGTCGTCGAGCCACGCGGCCAGAGTGAGCCGGTTCTGCGGCGCCTTCAGCGCGCCCTCGTGCACCGCCACCACCACCTCGCCGGTGGGCGGCGGGAAGCGCAGCTTGCCCAGCGCCGCGTCGTCCAGCAGCACGAGCCGGCCGGGGGGCAGCTGCGCCATGGGGCGCCTCAGCGCTGCGCCAGCAGGGCCCGGGTCTCCCGGTCCACGGCCGACGGGTAGGTGAAGCCCAGGTCCCGGGCGACCATGCGCGCGGCGCGGGTGAACAGGTCGATCATGGCGTCGAGCGCGTGCCGGTGGTCGTCGAGGGTGTCGCCTGCGTAGGTGGCGTCGAGCGTCTCGCGGTCGCCCGGCTCGAGCAGCCAGCGCAGCCCGCTCCCGCGCACGCCCACGTTCTGCTCCCACCCGCGGCCGACCTGGACGTACCACTCGAGCAGGGGGACCAGGCACTGGAACCGGAGCACCGTCTCCAGGCTGTAGCGGGCGGGGAGCAGCTCACCGCGGGCCACGTACTTGGCGACGTACAGGGTTTCCCACCAGAACGCCTCCACCAGCGCTTTGTACTCGGGCTCGCTGGGCGGTCGCGGCACGTAGGCCATGGCGGAGGGCGGCGGGAGCCGCCCGGCGACGCCCCCGCGGTCGAGGAGGACCTGATAGCCCGCCAGCAGCCAGTCCGGCGGGCTCTCCTGGTCCACGATCCGACGCAGCAGCTCCATCCGCGACAGGGTGAAATCGATCCGGTGGCCGCCGCGGTACTGCACCAGCCGCGTGGGAACCGGCTCGTCCCGGTGCTCGGTCGTCTCCCGGAATACGATGAGCGGCTTGCCGAACTCGTCCAGCCAGTCGTCGCGCTCCGGCAGCCGGCTCCCCGGCTCCAGGAAGAGCACGATGTCGTGGTCCGAGAAGCCGTCGCGGGCCCCCTCCGGCGAGCCCCGGGACCCGATCACCAGCGCCGCGCCGACGGACCGCTCCGTCCTCGCCCACTCCGCTACCTTCGCCTCGACGGGATCGAGGGATGCCTGTTCTGGTTTCATGACACGGATAGTACAGTGGAAACGCCGATGATGCCCGTCTCCGGTCAGCGGTACGTCACCGCTTCGATCGCCGCCCGGAAGAACGGCCGCTCGTCCGGCTCCCCGAGGCGCCAGCCGGCGCGGCTGGTGGTGGGGACCGTGTAACCGCCGAAGGTGCGCTCGTCGCCCAGCGAGTCGCCCACGAACGGGAGCCGACCGACGGGGCCGTTGGCCGGGTCGCCGTTCCAGCGCTGGAGGACGACGCGCACGAGGCGACCGTCGCGGTCGACCTCGACCGTGACCGGCTCCGTCTCTCCGCTCCACGGCAACCGGACCCGGGCCCGGCGATCGTCCACCGGCTCCCACTCGGCACCCGCCTCGGGCAGCAGGAGCGACGGCACCATCAGCACCGTCTCGGCCGCGAGCCGGCCGGCGGCCGAGCGGTCGAAGTCCTCGCCCGACGCGTTCACCACGGGCACGACGCCCAGCAGCCACCAGCGCATCTCGCCCACACCATCGAGGAGCCGGTCGTAGCCCCGGATCCGCACGAGCCCCCGGCCCACCCGCGCCCGCCACGCGAAGCCCCGCTCCTTCGACAGGATCTGCTCCGCGCGCATGGGGAGCGGGTCCGCGTCCGGAGCGAGCTGGATCGTGCCGCCCATGGTCACCTCCGCCGACGTGGCCAGCGGCGTGCCCGGGGCGATGGCGCGGAGAAGGTAGCGCCGCGCCGGCGCCGGCAGCCCGTCCACCATGCCGGCGTCGAAGCG
>JBKGZE010000411.1:0-2926 GCA_046545735.1 Gemmatimonadota bacterium
GAGTACAGCCGGGAAGATCGCCCGCGCGGAAGTACTCCGACGTCTCGGTCGCCTGGACGAGGCCGCCGGGCACGCGGCCGCGGCCCACGCCGCGGATCCGGACAGCCGCAGCGCCCACGCGCTGGTCGGGCTCATCGCGGCCCAGCGCGGGGACCGGGAAGCGGCCGAGCGGATCGAGGCGGAGCTGGCCGCCCGGGAGGACCCGTACGACCGTGGCGGGAACACGTACAACCGCGCGTGCATCCGCGCCCGGCTCGGCGATCTCGACCGGGCGGTCGCGCTGCTGCGTCAGGCCCACGCCCAGGGCCAGCCGATCGACGACTGGATTCGCACGGACCCGGACCTCCAGGGGCTCAGGGGGCACCCCGGGTACGAGGAGCTGATCCGGCTGAAGGATTGAGCTCCAGGAGGTCGCGGCGTCCACTGCCCGCGTATCATGCAAGGAGGCCTCGTGGTCCAACTCGAGGAAGTCGCTCCCGACCTCTTTCGGCTGGCCATTACGCCCCTGGACCTGACCAACGTCTACCTGCTGGACGACGTGCTCGTGGACGCCGGCGCGTCCTTCTCCGCGGGCAGGATCCTGGCGGCGCTCGAGGGGCGAACCGTTCGGGCCGTGGCGCTGACCCACGGGCATTTCGACCACCAGGGCGGGGCGCATGCCGTCTGTGAAGCGCTGGGATCGCCGCTCCTGTGCGGCGAGGGCGAGCGCGCGGCCGTGGAAAGAGGAGACGCGTCTCTGCTCTACCCCGACCCCTCCGCCTTCGTGGCCCGACTGGCGAAGCGGCTGGCGGGGCCGGCCCATGCGGTGGAGCGGACGCTCCGGGAGGGCGACGAGGTGGGCGGGTTCCGCGTCGTCGAGACCCCCGGCCACACTCGGGGGCACCTGGCGTTCTGGCGGGAGCGGGACCGCACGCTCGTCCTGGGCGACGTCCTCTTCCACCGCAACCCTCTCACCACCCGCAAGGGGCTTGCGGAGCCCTACCGCTTCCTTGTGTGGGACCACGACCAGAACCGGGTCTCCCTGCAGCGCCTGTCCCAGCTCGAACCCGAGCTCGTGTGCTTCGGCCACGGCCGACCGCTCCGGGACCCGGCACGATTCCGGGCGTTTGCGGCAGAACGCGGAACCCCTCGAGCCTCGCTGCCAGGGCGAGCCGCTCGTCGAGGGTGACCAGCTCGGCACCTCCGCCCCCGCCCGCCCAGACTCTCGCGGCGGCCAGCTGAAGGGCATCGGCGGCCCTGAGGGAGTGGACGCGCGACAGCCGGGTCGCCTGATCCCGGACCTCCTCCGATGGCACGACCTCGAGCCAGGAAGGCCCGAGCACCGCCAGCAGCTCGAGCACCCGCTCCTCGCCCGATACTGCCAGCACCTCCTCCCGGCGCAGCCTGGCCGCCGCCGATGCGCACTCCACCGAGGTGCCCCACCACGTCGCCATGTCCGGGTCGTCGGACAGGAGGGCCCGGACTGGCGCCGAGAAACCCTGCTCCAGCAGCAGCGGCACGACCGCCGACGTATCCCAGTACCTCACCAGCCCTCGGCTCGCTCCTCGAGGACCGCCTCGAGGCTCCGGCCTTCGGGGTCGGCGGGGCGCGGGGAGGTGAGGAAGTCTCCGGGGAGAGGCCGCTGCGGCCGACGCACCAGACCCGCGCGCTCGAGCTCCGCGGCTCGCCCCTCCAGGGACGCCTCGCCCTCCAGAGGTCCCAGCAGGGCCACGGGCGTGCCCCTGTCGGTGACCACCACCCTCTCGCCCGCCCGCACCATGGAGAGGTACTCGCTCAATCGCGTTCAAACGGCCAGGTGCTGGAGGAGCGGGTGTCTTCCGCTCGGCCGGGTCGCGGCCCACTTTTGGCAAAACGATAACCGCCAAGCGCCACAAGGTTCTTCGCCCTGCGGCGCTTGGCGTTGTGGGGCCCGCCGACTCGGGTCCGGAACAGGATCTTCTCAGCGGCGGCTTCGCGATGACGCATCATAGCGTATCCAGCCGTCGAACGACGAGTAGATCTCGCCGGTCACCATGCTTGCGCCGCCCTTCCATGTAACGTCCACGAGCTCGGCGCCGGCGAAGCGGCCGGTTCCCCCGGTGGCGTACGGTGTTGCGGACCAGAGGATGGAGTTGTCCGACTGGTATTCGACGGTGTCCTCGTCGTACGCGACCATGAGCTGGTCGCCGTTTGCGGCGGTGAAGACAAAGTCGGCGTATCCGGCCGCCATGGTGCTTGGATCCGGCGCCTGGCCCGGAGCGGGGGGCTCCATGTAGATGCACTCGCTGCCGGATACGGTGAACCGGCCAAGGTGCGTTGCGGTCCCCCGACCCTGGTAGAGAGCAAGCAGGTAGTACGGTGGTGGGCAGCGGCCTGGAGGCGCGGAATGCATCCCGAGCAGCATGCCCGCGGTGGTGCCGTGGAACGGCACGGCCAGGGGTGCGTCGTGTCGTGCGGCCTGCGCCTGCAGAGCTTCGGGGGATAGATTCGGGTCCAGGGGTGAGTCGCCGTCGCAGCCGAGGCAGCAGACCCCGGCGGCGAGCGCGAGGCTGGTCGTCAGGCGTCGAGTCCTGCTCATCGTGACCTCCATGGATGTTTTCGGTGCGGGGACGGAGGGAGTCTCCGCCCTCGTTGGTCATGGTAGGACCGTGCTCTCATACGGCAGCCACAGGTCGACGGCGGAGGGTACACGTCCGATCACAGTCCGATCACAGCCCACGGCTGTCGAGCCTGGATCTCAGCCCTCGGGATGGAGGAGTCGGTCGAAGGGCTCGAACCCACGCAGGTTCAGGAGGTCGGGATCCGAGTGGAGCTGCGTCCCGTACGGGAGACCCCGGGACAGGGCCTCGCGCAGGAGCGTCACGGCCGTCTGCCGTTCACCGAGGAGCCCTTCGATGACGGCCCGGCCGTACGTGTGACGGCCGAACAGGTACGGTCGGTCCATGGC
>JBKGZE010000412.1:0-2916 GCA_046545735.1 Gemmatimonadota bacterium
GCGGCTGCTCTCCCACTTGCTACCCAGCGGCCCCTCGAAGAACAGCGGCCCCTCGTGCTCGTAGACATCCAGCCCCAGGCCGCCGATCCGGCCGGACTTCAGGCCATCGATCACCGCGTGGGTGTCGATCACCGCCCCGCGGGCGGTGTTGACGATCACCACGCCGGGTTTCATCCGCTCGATGGCATTGGCGTCGATCAGGTGGCGGCTGTCCTCGGTCAGCGGGCAGTGCAGGCTGATCGCGTCGGCCCGCTCGAACAGCGTCTCGCGGGAGACGTATTCCACGCCCATCGCCTTGCAGTCGGGGTTGGGGTAGGGATCGTGGGCGATCACCCGCGCGCCGAAGCCGGCCTTGAGGATGCGGGCGAACACCGCCCCGATCTTGCCCGTGCCGATCACACCCACGGTCTTGCCGACCACGTCGAAGCCGGTCAGTCCGTGCAGGGCGTAGTTGCCTATCCGCACGCGACCGGCGGCGCGGGGGACCTGGCGGATGACAGCCATCATCAGTGCCACGGCGTGTTCGGCCACCGCGTGGGGCGAATAGGCGGGCACGTGCACCACGCGCATGCCGGTCTCGGCGGCGGCGTCGAAGTCCACGTGGTTGCAGCCCGTGCAGCGCAGCGCGACGACCTCCACGCCGGCGTGGGAGAGCGCATGGATCACCCCGGCGTCGATGACGTCGTTGGCGAACACGCACACGGCGCGGTGCCCGGAGGCCAGGGTCGCGTTGTCCTCCGTCAGGCGCTCGTCGAGGTAGGTGA
This sequence comes from Gemmatimonadota bacterium, assembly GCA_046545735.1. GTDB lineage: Bacteria > Gemmatimonadota > Gemmatimonadetes > Longimicrobiales > RSA9 > JAWVYT01. The sequence continues at coordinate 765 of JBKGZE010000412.1, forward strand.
AGGCGTGAGCGCTGCCGACGGCCTCAAAGGCGTCGCGCTCGTAGGGCTTGGCGGAAAAGAAGGCGACTTTCATGATCGGTGTTCCCTGTGGATCAGTGCGTCGAGGAATGACCGAGCGTGGCTTGCACCCCGTCCGGGATTATGACCCAGCGACGTCGGCACTGCTCGGGTGGTCGGCCTCCAGCCCGGCAAGCACCGTGCCCAGCGCGTGGCGCGATCGTCGTTCCACCGCGGCCCGTCCGCCCAGCCCCAGGACATCGGCCAGCTCGACCGGTTCGCGCATCTGCAGAAAGCGGGCGACCAGCAGGGCCCGGTCGCCCGACGGGAGCGCGGCCCGGATGCCCGCCCGGCCCAGTGCCGTCGACAGCAGGGTTCGCAGGGCGGGCAGGGCGGCATCCAGGTGATGCCGGCGACGGGCGCAGGCCTCGACCTGGCGCCATTGATCCGCGGTGAGTGCCGGGCGTGCATCCGGCGGCGCGCTCAGCAGCTCGGCCAGAAGGAGGGGGTCGGCCGTACGCAGTGGTCCGGCCGCGAGCGTGGGCAGGGTGTGGGCAAACCGGCGAGCCGAGTCCGACACGGCGGCCTTCCCGCCGGTCGACAGGCCGCGGGCCATGACCAGCGCCCGGTGGCCGGAGACATGGTCGCGCTGCTGGCCGATGTGCAGGAACGCCATCCCCTGCGCCTCCCAGAAGGCGATCAGTTCCGGGTCCGCGCCGAAGCTCGCGCCGACGAAGTCGAGCCCGTCGTCGCGGGCCTGTCCGGCGATCGCCTCGACCAGCCGGCTGCCCAGGCCGCGACGCCTTGCCGCGGGATGGACGGCGATGCGCTGGATGCGTCGTCCGCACAGCCCGGTCCATTCCGGCTCGCCGGCGTGGGCCGCCATGGTCTGCGGCAGCAGGTGGCCGCGCACGCGCCGCTCGCCGGCGAACACCTCCTCGCCGAGTGCCGGGTCGAGTCCCCCCTCGTCCTGGGTCACGGCGGTGGCCAGCACGTGCCCCTTGGCGGTCGCCGTCCAGACCGTGGTGCCGGGCACATCGAGCAGCTGGCGCAGGTCGCGCGGGGTGGTGCGGTAGTGGGCGCTGACCAGCAGGCCGAACAGTTCGGCCAGTCGCGCCTCGTCCCGGATCAGTTCGCGGGGGGCGATCGGGGCGATGGCGGTGGCGGCCGTGGCGTCGATCGACCCGGACGGGGCGGGCTCGGCGTCCAGCAGCAGGAGACGGTCGATCATTGCCTCGAGCGGATCGCCGGCGGCCCATCGAATGGGGGTGGTCAGGTGCTGGCGGCGGACCGACACGGCCATCTGTTCCAGCCGCGGTTCGAAGCGCACGGCGAACCCCCGGCCGGTGCCTTCGTAGCCGTGCTGCGTGGTGGCGAAGACGGCGCGGGGCCAGGCGCGGTAGAGGGCTTCGAGCACCGGGGCGGGCAGGGCGGCGGCCTCGTCGACCAGCAGCAGGCGTGCCTGTGGGCGGCGCTGGAGCAGCACGTCGGGCGGCAGGAAACGCAGGTGATGTCCGCCGCTGCCGAGCGTGCCGTCGGCATTCCGGTCGATGCCCGGTTGCGCCGTCGCCCGCTCGAACAGCGCGTCGACATTGTCGCGGCGCGGGGCGGTGACCACGACATCGCCCAGCTCGTCGGCGAGCACGCGCGCCGCGGCGATGCCCAGCGCCGAGGACTTGCCCCGGCCGCGGTGGGACCGCAGCACCAGCGGTCGGCGTGGCCGCCCGCGCGCGACCCGGCGGATCTGCTCGACGGCCTCGGCCTGGTCCGGGGTCAGGCAGGCCGGGTCGTCGGGGGGCTCGATGGCGGCGAAGGAGTGGTCCGCGGCGGGCGGGGCGGTGAGCGGGGCGTTCTCGGCCAGGTGCCAGACGCCCGGGGCACGGCGGAGTCGCTCGACCAGCCGTCGCAGGAAGGCGTTGCCGGCCTCCCGGTGCGTGAACGGATACGAGGAGAGGCGGTCGAGTTCGGGGTCGGGACGGTCGGGCCAGTCGTCCAGTGGCGGGACGAGCCAGATGAAGCGGCCGCCGGCGCGCGGCAGGCCGGCGGCGGCCCCCAGGGCGTCCGGGTCGAAGCCGTCGAGGGCGTTGAACACCAGCGTGTCGCATTCGCCGCCCAGGGCTTCGCGGGCGCGGCGAAAGGGCAGGTCGGGGCAGCC
>JBKGZE010000413.1:0-2908 GCA_046545735.1 Gemmatimonadota bacterium
GATGAAGTCGCGGATCGCACGACTCGGCCGGCGCCTCGAGGTCGCCGGGCTCAGCCGCGCCCAGGAACGGGCGCTGAACGTGGCGCTCGGGGTGGTCGTCGTCCTCTTCACCGCCGGGTGGGCCGTGGTGGTGGGGAACGCCGCCCGCGCCGGCCACCCGATCAGCGTCACCGGTGAGCTGGCGACGAGCCCCCTGTCCTCCACCGCACCGCCGCCGGCCACCTTCGTCCTCGACCGGCTCATCGCGACCACCAGCACCGCGGAGTGGCGGGGCAGGAGCGGCGCGGTCCGGGCGCTGATCGGCGAGCCCGAGCGACCGGTCCCCCTGGCGGACACTCTCGGACTGGACAGCCTGCCCGGCGGCGCCCGAGTCGAAGTGCAGCCGGTCGACAGCCCGAACATCCGTACCCTGCCGGCGACCGAGCGCCCGGGGGCGTACCGGCTCCTCCTCCGCCTGCGCAACGAGGTCCGGCAGATCGCGGACGCCACGCTGCTGAGCCCCGTCCCCAGCCGCATGATCGAGGACGGGCGCCTGGGCGCGTACGTGATCGGCGAGTGGCCGGGCCGCGCCGAGCGCCCGGCCAAGCTGCGGACCGAGGAGTACGATGCGCCGGCCGGGCTGATCGCCGTGACCCCGTCGAACCGGAGCCTGCGGGTGAGTGAGCACCTGACGCTCGGCGACTTCCTCACGAAGGGGCAGGAGGGGGTCTGGCCGAAGTACGTCGCCATCACTCCCGAGCTCCTCGACAAGGTCGAGCTCACGCTCCAGGAGCTCGAGCGGATGGGCCATCCCGTCCGGAACATCGGTGTCATCAGCGGCTTCCGGACGCCCTGGTACAACGCCCACGGCGGCGCCACCGCGGGCCGCGGCTCCGTTTCCCGCCACATCTACGGCGACGCCCTCGACTTCTACATCGACAATGACGGCGACGGCCAGATGGACGACCTGAACGGCGACGGACGCGTCGACATCCAGGACGCCAGGATCGTTGCCAGGGCCGCGAACCGCGTCGAGCAGCGCTACCCCGACTACGTGGGCGGAATCGGCGTGTACCCGCCGGTGCCCGGCGCTCACTCCGGCTTCGTCCATGTCGACGCCCGCGGCTACCGGGCCCGCTGGTAGTCCCCCCGCAACAGGAGCATGACCATGACCGACGACCCCGGCCGCGGCCAGCCCGACCCCGACAGCCCGACCCCGCACCGTCGCGAGGACCGAAGAGAGCACGAAAGAGCGGAACGGCTCCCCCAGGATGCCCGCGTCCGCGAGGCGGACCTGGAGCCTTTCGCGGCGCTCAGCTACATCGCTCGCCTGTTCAAGGTCCTCGCCGTCCTCCTCCTGCTCCTCCTCATCGCCGAGGTGGTACTCGGCCTCACACAGGGCGGTACCACCGCCCTGCCCGGGATCCTGGTCGACGCCACCCGCCTCCTTGTCTTCGCCGGGTTCCTCTGGGCCGGCGGCGACCTCGCCCTGATGCTGATCGAGACCAACCACGACTTGCGGGCAACCCGGATCCTGGTGGGCCGCCTGCACCACGAGCTCGAGCAGCTCCGGGGAGACGTCCGGAACGGCGGCGGCTGACTTCTTCGGACCACCTTTCGGATTTCGGAATTCACGGCGTCCTTCTGGCCCCGGGCGCGTACCGGGCGCCATTTGGGGCCCCGACGAGCAACGCTCGGGACCCCCTTCATGGTCGGATGAATCCGTTCGATTCGGTGACGGGCCAGGACCATAACGGATCGAGCACGTTTCGAAAGTCGAAACGTGGTCCGAGGCGTGCGCCCGCGCGCTTTCGCGCGTCCCCAACGCTCCCGACACCCTTTTCCTCCATCACCCCACCGCGTTTTCCACAATCTCCCGACAGGTCCCGTTACTGCCGCGGGTTATCCTCCCTACACCCGGCAAATCCTTCAGCAGTGCGGGAAGATGGATGGATCAGTAAAGGACCCTGTGCTGGTGGCCACGGATGGTGGCCGCAGCGCCGCGAGCGCGCTGGAATTCGCCGCCTCCTACGCCGCGCGGGAAGGCGTGGCCGTTGAAGTCGTCTCGGTGGTCGAGCCGCTGAGCGACCTGCCCATGCCGCTCCCGCACCGTGAAGAGCTGGAGCACGCGCATGCCCGGGGCGTGGCGGCGCGGGTTCGGCAGCACGTCCGCGACAGCGTGGGCGCGGTCTCCTGGCCGGTCCACGTCCGTCTCGGCCGCCCGGCGCCGGCGATCTGCACCACCGCCCGCGAGCGGAAGGCCCGGCTGGTGATCCTCGGCATGGACCCGAAGAAGGCGGACGGCAACGCCACCGCGGTGGAGCTCCTGCACCTGGCGGAGAGGCCCGTGCTCGTGGCGCACTCGGGCACGCTGCCTGACAAGGCCGTGGTGGGCATCGATTTCCGTCCATCCTCGCTCCGGGCGGCGGAGGAGGCGCTGCGTCTCGTCCGGGCCGGAGGCACGCTGCACCTGGTGCACGTCCAGCCGTCGTTGGACTTCCCCGCCGCCTCGGTGTGGGGGTGGGGCACGTGCTATGACGGCGCGGTCGCCGACGCCTTCGACGCCCTGGCCGAGTCGCTGCTGGAGAAGGGCGCGGGCGAGGTCTGCCGGCATTGTGGGTCCGGGGATCCCGCGGAGGAGCTGATGAAGGCGGCCGAGGAGCTCGAGGCCCACCTGCTGGCGATCGGCAGCGACGGCTACATCTGCAACGGCCGCGTCGTCGTCGGGCGGGTCGCCCGGCGTATCCTCGCCCGGGCCGACGTGCCGGTGCTGGCCACGCCGGTGGTCACGTCGATGGAGGGCCCGTTCGCGGGCCTCGACGTCGAGGGCGCGGCCACCGCCCGGCAGCTCGTGGTCGGGTAGGCCGCCCACTGGGAAGCGCAAGGCCGCCCGGGCACCGACGCCGTCGTTCGCGAAGGGCCCGGGCGG